>NZ_FMDK01000613.1 GCF_900091995.1 Streptomyces sp. MnatMP-M17 | reverse complement strand
CGCGCGCCCGGCGGGGGAGGCGGGATGGTCGCGCGCCGCCGCGAGCGCCGCGTCGTAGTGGCCCAGCGCCTCGGCCGGCTTGCCCTGGTCCCAGGCGAGCCGGCCCAGCATGTGCAGCGCCTCCGCCTTCTCCTCCGGTGTGACGGCCCGCTCCGCCGCCTCGGCCGCCTTCGCCGCCGCGTCCGCGTGCCGGCCGCTCTCGTGGTAAAGGGCCGCGGCACGCTCCAGCACCGGTGTCCCGGAGCGCAGCCCCTTCAGCCGGTCCAGCGCCTCGCCCGCCGCCTTGTACTCGCCCAGACCGCTGTACGCGTCGACGAGCACCGGATAAGGAGTCCAGTCGTCGGGCCGCTGCTTGCGTACCGTCTCGGCCCATTTCTTGGCGGTGGTGAAGTCGTGCCGCGCGTTGGCGAGCCGGGCCAGGCCCACCAGGGCCGCCGGATTGCCGTACTCGGCGGGCTCGCCCGCCTTGCCGTCCTCGCCCGGCCTGCCCGGCCGGGCCGCGACGGCCCGCTCGTCCGCCTCCGCCACCGTCGCGAGCGAACGCTGAAGTGCCTGGTCGGCCTTGGGGTAGTACGCCGAGTTCCCCTGCCGCGCACCGCGTTCGACATACGCCGCGCCGAGCACCGCCCAGGCCTCGCCGTCCTTGGGATGGGTACGCAGCCAGGCCTCCCGGTCGCGGATGAGCGCGGTCAGGTCCGGGATCGAGGCCGGCGCTCCGGCGCCCGCGGCGGCCATCGCCCGCGCCTCTGGAGTCAGCACCGGCCGCTCATGGTCGGCGGGTACGAACAGCAGGACGCCCCCGACCAGCGCCGCGCCCACCCCTGCGGCCATCGCCGCCCTTCTGACGTGTCTGACCTGCTCTGTTTTCATGGGGTTCATGGTGATTACTGTGCGTCCATATGAAGAGCACACCAGCGCTTGCCGCTGTGGATCGCAGACGGGTTCACACCGATGGCCCCGGATGCGAGTCTGGGATCATGGATGATCTGGATTCCCAGGACGACCTCGTCGTACGGCTCCGGTCCGGGCTTCCCGCCGAAGCCCTGATCACCGACCCGGACATCACGGCCTCCTACGCCAATGACATGGCGAGCTTCTGCGAGGCGGGCACACCGGCGGTGGTCGTGCTGCCGCGCTCGGTGGAGCAGGTCCAGCACGTCATGCGCACCGCGACCGCGCTGCGCGTTCCCGTCGTACCGCAGGGCGCCCGTACGGGACTGTCGGGCGCCGCCAATGCCTCGGACGGGTGCATCGTCCTCTCCCTGACCAAGATGGACCGGATCCTGGAGATCAGTCCGGTCGACCGGATCGCCGTGGTCGAGCCGGGCGTCATCAACGCCGCTCTCTCCCGCGCGGTCGGCGAGCTGGGCCTCTACTATCCGCCGGATCCGTCGAGCTGGGAGATGTGCACCATCGGCGGGAACATCGGCACGGCCTCCGGCGGGCTGTGCTGCGTCAAGTACGGCGTCACGGCGGAGTATGTCCTCGGCCTCGATGTCGTCCTCGCCGACGGCCGGCTGCTCACCACCGGCCGCCGTACCGCCAAGGGCGTGGCCGGCTATGACCTGACGCGGCTCTTCGTCGGCTCGGAGGGCAGCCTCGGCATCGTCGTCAAGGCCGTCCTCGCGCTCAGGCCCAAGCCGCCTCAGCAGCTCGTGCTGGCCGCGGAGTTCGCCTCCACCGCCGCCGCGTGCGACGCGGTCTGCCGGATCATGGAGCGCGGACACACTCCGTCCCTGCTCGAACTGATGGACCGTACGACCGTCCATGCCGTCAACGCGATGACCAATATGGGCCTGCCCGACACCACCGAGGCCCTCCTCCTGGCGGCCTTCGACACACCGGATCCCGCCGCCGATCTGGCCGCCGTCGGTGAGCTGTGCGCCGCGGCCGGTGCCACCGAGGTCGTGCCCGCCGAGGACGCGGCCGAGTCGGAGCTGCTGCTCCAGGCCCGGCGGCTCTCGCTCACCGCGCTGGAGACCGTCAAGTCGGCGACGATGATCGACGATGTGTGCGTACCGCGCACCCGGCTCGCCGCGATGCTCGACGGCACGGCGGCCATCGCGGAGAAGTACGGCCTGACCATCGGCGTCTGCGCCCACGCGGGCGACGGCAACACGCACCCTGTCGTCTGCTTCGACCAGGCGGATCCGGACGAGTCCCGGCGCGCCCGCGAGTCCTTCGACGAGATCATGGCGCTCGGTCTGGAACTGGGCGGCACGATCACCGGCGAACACGGCGTCGGCGTACTGAAGAAGGAGTGGCTGTCGCGCGAACTGGGCCCGGTGGGAGTGGAGTTGCAGCGCGGCATCAAGCGTACGTTCGATCCGCTCGGCCTGCTCAATCCCGGCAAACTCTTCTGAGCCCACGGCCGCTGAGCCCACGGCCGCCGGCCCTCCCCGAGCGGCCACCGGTCAGGCCTCACCGTCCGTCGATCCGTCGGACGGCCAGGGATCCCGCAGCCACAGATCGTCCGCGGGAGTGGCGGCGAGCAGCTCGGCGAGACCGTCGTCCATGCCGAGCTGCCCGCTCTCCGTACCGGGAGGCACGATCCGCAGCGTCCGCTCCACCCACGCGGACACCGCCGCCGAGGGCGCCTCCAGCAGCGCGTCGCCGTCGGGCGAGGAGAGGGCCACACAGAGAACGCCGCGCCCGGCGACCTTCGTCGGCCAGATCCGTACATCGCCGTGCCCGCACGGCCGGAACACGGCCTCCACCAGCAGCTCACGGGCGAAGGTCCATTTGACGGGCGTCTCGGAGCCGATGTGAAAGGTGATGTGCACGGCGTACGGATCGTCCGCACGGTACGTCAGCCGGGCCGGTACGGGGATGCCGCGCTCGGGCGACAGCACCAGGCGCAACTCCAGATCGCGTTCCACGACGGTAGGCATGAGCGGCACTTCCTCTCCTGACGGGACGGCCCTGCGACGGGCCCGTACCAGGAGAGAGGCGCCACCTCGCCGGCTATGACGCGACTTCCGGCGACGATTTCGAAGCCGTTCACGCGGGAGCCCTCCACGCGGGAGCCCTCCACGCGGGAGCCCTTCGCACCCGAGCTGTTCACGCGAGAGCTGTTCACGCGAGGTGCCGTTGACGGCTATCGCACGCCCATCGCCGGGTCATGGGCGCTCCGCACCCTTCAGAGGTTCCTCTGTACGCAGGATCCACCCAGGAAGGTTTCGCATGCGGAGCACAGGCAGCAGATTCTCCAGGCGTCACACGGTCGCGGCGGTGGCGACGGCCGCCGTCGCGCTGACCGCGGCCGTGGTCGTCCCGGCGCAGGCGGGCCCGTCGGCCGCCGAGGTGGCGGCGAAGGCCGAGACACCCGTCCTCTTCGACGACGCGGCCGGCGGCGATGCCAGCGCCGACGATCCCGCGATCTGGCGCAATCCCGTGAACCCGGCGCGCAGCCTGGTGCTCGGCACCGCCAAGGTCGGCGGACTGCGCGTGTACGACCTTGCGGCGCGCGAGGTGCAGTCGATCCCGTCACCGGCGGCCCCGGGCCCCGACGACATGCCCGGCCGGCTGAACAACGTGGATGTCATCGACGGCACCGATCTCGCCATCGCCACCGACCGCGGCCGTGACAAGCTCGTCATCTACCGCATCGACCCGGACCGCCGCTCGGGCCCCGTCACCGACATCACGGCCGCCGACGCCTCGCCGTACATCTTCTCCGCCGACCAGGACGAGGTGAACGAACAGGCCACCGCGTACGGTCTCGCCTCCTGGAAGGACCGGAGGACGGGCCGTGTCTACGCCGTCGTCACCCAGGAACTCACCAACCAGGTCGCGCTGCTGGAGCTGACGAAGCCGGTCCACGGAAAGATCGGCTACCGCAAGATCAGGACGATCGGCTTCCCGACCACCTTCAAGCTGCCCGACGGCGGGACCTGGACGCCCTGCGAGGAGCCGGGCGAACAGGCCTATCTGGAGGGCCTGCGCGTCGACGCGGCCAACGGCGTGCTGTACGCGGGCCAGGAGGATGTCGGCCTCTGGCGGATCAACGCCGACCTCACCGGCCGGCCGACGCTGGTCGACAAGGTCAAGGACTACGGCGTGCCGTACACGCAGGATCCCGAGACGGGCGAGTGCGTCGCGGGCGAGGACCCGGGCTTCGGCGGACGCCATCTCGTCGCGGACGTCGAGGGCATCACGCTGCTGGAGCAGCCCGGTGGCGGCGGCTATGTGGTGGTCTCCAGCCAGGGTGACAGCACCTTCGCCATGTACGACCGTGACCCGGCGAAGGGCAACGCGTACAAGGCCGGATTCCGGGTCGGCGCGGGCCATGGGCCCGGCGCGGTCGACGGCGCCGACGGCACCGACAGCCTCGACATCGTCAACAAGTCGTTCGGCGCGCGGTATCCGCAGGGACTCGCCGTGTTCCAGGACGGCGAGGACAGCCCCGAGGTGACCGGTCCCGACGGTGAGCCGCGCGAGGGCTCCAACTACAAGTACGTCGATCTGCGGGACCTGGCCAGGGCCACCGGTCTGCGCCTGCGCTGACGGGCGTACGGCCCGCCGGTTCCTCCCACACGTACAGCCCAGCCTTTCCGCCCTCTTCCCGCCCCCGTCCGGCGCCCGGTCCGCGCCCGGACGGGGGCGTTCGACGTCCGGCCTTTGGTACTGGCGCCCGGCTCTTCGTGCAACCTTCGTACAACTTGTCGAACACTTCTTGGCCCACATCCTTTCGAATGCGGTCTTTCTGCTGTTCTCCTTCTTCAGGCATCTGAGTTCTTCGTTAATGTCTTCCTTGGCTGAACATGGTGTGAGTGAACGGAGTTGGGGTCAGTGGCTACTCCTCCTGGTGACGGCGGGAACGTACCCCGGGAAGGGTTCTACCCAGACCCGTCCATCCCCGGATACGTCCGGTACTGGAACGGCGCCTCCTGGGTGCCCGGTACGAGCCGGCCCGCGCCCCAGGGCGACGGGACGACGCCAGGAACTCCGGCCGCTCCCGGCGCTTCCGCCGCGCCCTCCGTGGACGAGACGGGCCCGGTCTTTCTGGACGAGGAGCCGCCCGGAGGGCCCCGGCCGGAGCCGGCGTCCGTCTGGCAGGCCGACGCCTCGCGGCAGACCGGCTTCGGCGGTGAGCGCGACGAGCGTGTCTCCTGGGGAGCGGGCGGCCAGGATCCGCGTATCCCCGGGCCCGCGTCACCGCCCTCGCCCGGTCCCGGCCGTTTTCCGGCGCTGCCCGCAGGCGGCGGCTCCTCCGCCGCGCACCACGAGGTCCCGCCGCCCGTTCCCGGCGATCCGACGGGCGG
>NZ_FMDK01000259.1 GCF_900091995.1 Streptomyces sp. MnatMP-M17 | reverse complement strand
CATACCCGGCGAGCCCACCGCCGCCGTGTCGGCCGCCGCCGCGCGCTCCGCCAAGGCCGCTCCGCAGGACCGCGGGAACGACCTGGCCGAGAAGGCCGCCGGGCGTGCCGACGAGGCCCGTGCCGCCGCCCACGCCGCCGGCGCGACCCGTCTCTGACACGCCGTAGCCCACAGCAGCACGGCAGCACGACACCTCCGCACCGCGGCCTCGGCAGCGCGGCGCCCTCAGACCTTTCTCATCTCACTTCCTCCCTCAGGAGTGGCCATGGGCCATCTGCACAAGTCCTTCGACCGCAGGGACTTCCTGCGCGCCACCGTGGGCACCACCGTGGCGCTCGCCGCCGCCTCGGTCACCGGAGCGACGGCGGCCACCGCCTCCGCCGCGACCAGCGGCCTGTCCATCCCCAAGGACCGCATCGGTATCCAGCTCTACAGCATCCGCGACAAGGTCAGCGCGCTCGGCTTCGGCGTCGTCCTGCCGGAGCTGGCCCGTATCGGTTACCGCGAGATCGAGTTCGCCGGATACACCCAGAACACCTCCATCCTGGGCCGGCAGATCACGATCCCCGAGATCCGGCGACTGCTGGACGACAACGGGCTCCGCGCGGTCGGCAGCCATGTCGGCATCGGCAATCTGCGCAGCAATCTCCAGGCCGAACTGGACGCGGCGCAGATCCTCGGTATGCCGCACATCGGCACCGCCAATGCGCCGTCGAACGTAAACACGGTCGCGGGCTATCTCGCCGCCGCCGAGGAGTTCAACACCTGGGGCGCGGCGGCGACCGCCCGGGGCCTCAAGCTCTACCAGCACAACCACGCGGGCGAGTTCGCCTTCGCCACCGACCAGCCCTCGGTGCGGCTGTACGACGTGTTCCTCAGGAACACCGATCCGCGCCATGTCTATCTGGAGATGGACATCTACTGGGCATATGTCGGCCAGCACCGCTGGCCCGGCTTCGATCCGGCCGCGTATGTGCGCAACCAGCCCTACCGCTACCCGCTGTTCCATATGAAGGACGGCGACACCAACCCCTCGAAGGCCGACGGTTTTGACATCGTCGAGTTCGGCGCGGGCGATCTGCCGTACGAGAAGTTCGTCCGTGACATCGGTCCGCGCGCCGCCCACATCGGTATCTGGGAGCAGGACACGGCGCCCAACACCCAGCCCAACCCGCCCGGTTCCCTCGGTGCCGCCGAGCGCAGCTTCGCCGCGCTGAAGAGCCTGCTCGACTGACAGCCGGCCGCCCTCACCGAGAGCGGCCCCGCAGGACCGAACCGATCGAGAGCGTGAGAGCCCCCACCCGCACGCATCCCCACCGGGCCCGGCCCGCCGGAGCTCCGTACCGCTGTCACGGTACGGCCGACGGGCCGGCCCCGGTCGCGCACCCTCCTGACCGCCAGCGACCAAGGAGACGCATCCCTGTGCACCGTACCCTCAGACGTCTGATCTCAGGCGTCCTGCTCGCGGCGATGCCCGCGCTGGGCATGGTGGCCCTCGCGCCCGCCGCCCAGGCACACGAGAACCATGAACACGCCCTGGACTGGGCGAACTACGAGAAGGTCACCCTCACCAAGGACACCGGCGAGCCGATCGACCTCGCCGTACTGCCCGACAGCCGGGTGCTGCACACCGCGCGCAACGGTGATCTGCGGCTCACCGATCCCGGCAGCGGTGTGACCAAGGTCGTCAACCACATCGATGTGTACCAGAACTCGGAGATGGGGCTCCAGACCGTCACCCTGGACCCGGACTTCGCCACCAACAAGTGGGTCTATCTCTACTACTCGCCGCCGCTGAACACTCCGGCCGGCTCGGCCCCGCAGCAACTGCCCGCGGGCGAGACCGACTCGTACTGGGACCGGTGGAAGGGCTACGACACCCTCACCCGCTTCAAGTGGACCGGTGACAAGCTGGATCTGTCGACCGCCCAGGAGATCATCCGGGTCGACGTCAACCGCGGCCAGTGCTGCCATGTCGCCGGAGACGTGGACTTCGACGCGAACGGCAACCTCTTCCTCGCCACGGGCGGCAACACACCGGCGTCGGGGCCCAATGTCAACGGGTACACGCCGATCAACGACGCGCCCACCTACAACCCGGGGCTCGACGAGCGCCGTGGTTCCGGCAACACCAATGATCTGCGCGGCAAGATCCTCCGTATCAAGGTCGCGGAGGACGGCTCGTACACCATCCCGGACGGCAACCTGTTCCCGCCCGGTACGGCCAAGACGCGTCCCGAGATCTTTGTGATGGGCCTGCGCAATCCGTTCCGGCTGGCGGTGGACCAGGCGACCGGCGCCGTGATGTGGGGCGACTACGGTCCCGACGCGGGCACGGCCGATCCGAACCGCGGTCCCATGGGATATGTCGAATGGCAGACCACGACCAAGCCGCTGAACAGCGGCTGGCCGTTCTGCACGGGTGACAACACCAAGCCCTACCGGGACTTCGACTTCGCGACGCTCACCCCGGGCCCGGCCTTCGACTGTGCCAAGCCGGTCAACGACTCGCGCTGGAACACCGGTCTGACCGAGCTGCCTCCGTCCACCGCGGCCACGCTCTGGTACGGAGACCGCGACACCGACCAGCCGTGGCCCGAGCTGACCGCGTTCCGCGGCCCCGGCGGACCCGGCGGCCAGGCGCCGATGGGCGGTCCGGTCTACCACTACGACGCGGACAATCCCTCCCCGGGCAAGTTCCCCGAGTACTGGGACGGCAAGGCGTTCCTCGGCGAGTTCTCCCAGGACTATGTGGCGGCCTTCACCCTCGCGGGACCGGACGGCCCGGTCACCAAGCTGGAGAACGTACTCCCCAACAGCGAGCGCTCCGAGAACGGCATCCCGCCCTGGGACAACCCGATGGACCTGGAGTTCGGTCCGGACGGCTCGCTCTACGTCCTGGACTACGGCGACGGATTCTTCCGCCAGAACCCGGACGCCGGTCTCTACCGGATCGACTACGCGGAGGGCAACAAGGCGCCCACCGCGGTGATCAAGAGCGACCGCACCTCCGGCCAGGCACCGCTGTCGGTCTCCTTCGACGCCACCGACTCCAGCGACCCGGACGGCGGACAGCTCACCTATCAGTGGGACCTCGACGGTGACGGCACCTTCGACGCCAGCGGGCCCACGGCCAGCCGTACGTATCCGGAGAACGGGCAGTTCCAGGCCCGGCTGAAGGTCACCGACGCACAGGGCAAGATCGGGCTGTCGAGCCGTCAGATCACGGTGGGCAACACCGCCCCGACGATCGGCATCACCTCACCGCCCACCGGAGGGTTCTTCAACTGGGGCGACGCCGTGCCGTACGGAGTCGAGGTCGAGGACGTCGAGGACGGCAACACGGCCGACTGCGCCAAGGTCGCCTGGACCTTCGGTCTCGGGCACAACCAGCACGGCCACCCGGTCAACAGCGGAACCGGCTGCTCGGGCGCGGTCGTGACACCGGCCGACGCCGGGCACGGAGACACCGAGAACGTCTTCGGCGTCCTCGGTATCACCTACACCGACAAGGGCGCGGGCGGTGTTCCGCCGGCCACCGGTGACGCCCAGGTGGTGCTCAACCCGGCGCTGATGCAGGCCGAGCACTACGACTCCGCGCAGGGCGTCACGATCACCGACGACACCGGTGCCTCCGGCCAGCGCAAGGTGACGTCCTTCGACGCCGGGGACTGGATCTCCTACGATCCGGTCTCCTTCAGCGGCATCACCGGTGTGCAGACGCGTGCCTCCGGCGCCGGCACCCTGGCGCTGCGCTGGAACTCCGTGGACGCGGCCCCGTTCGCGACCGTGTCCGTACCGGCCGGTGAGGGCTGGCAGACCGTCACCACGGCTCTGTCCGACCGGCCTTCCGGCAGCGGAGAGCTGTTCGTCACCACCTCGGGCGGTGTCGATCTGGACGCCCTGACCTTCCAAGGTCCCGGCGTCGCCGACAAGACACCGCCGAAGGCGACGGCCACGCTCAGCCCGGCGCAGCCGAGCGGGAGCAACGGCTGGTACACCGGCAATGTGTCGCTGAACGTCACCGCCACGGACAACGGCACGGTCAGCAGCCGTCAGTACTCCGTCAACGGCGGTACGACATGGCTGTCGGCCAATGCCGCCGTCACCCTCTCCACCGAGGGCACCACCACCGTCCTGTACCGGGCGACCGACAGCGGCGGCAATGTCTCCGAGGTCGGCAGCCTGACCGTACGGATCGACAAGTCCGGGCCTTCGGTGACGGTCACCGGTCTGGACGCCGACGGCACCTACGGCGACTCCAAGCAGCCGGCGCCGGTGGTCACGGCCACCGACGCGGTCTCCGGCGGAGCCACCGCGACCGCCACCCTGGACGGAGCGGCGGTCACCTCGGGTCAGCCCGTACAGCTCTGGCGGCTCCCGCTGGGAGGCCATGACCTCAAGGTCACGGCCCAGGACCGGGCGGGCAACACCACGACGAGGACCGTGCACTTCACCACCAGCACGTCCCTCGCCGATCTCGACGCGCTGATCCCGCGGCTGCGCGCCGAGGGCCTGATCACCGCGCAGGGCCAGCAGCGGCTGACGGTCCGGCTCGACCAGGCACGGGCACATGCCGAGGCCGGGCGGATCAGCCAGGCGGCGGCGGTGCTGGAATCGTTCGCCACCTCGGCGGCCGACACCGCCCTGGTGAACGACGCGGCGGCGCGCGCGGCCCTCGCGCGTGACGCACGGGCCGTGAAGGGGGAGCTCACCGACTGACGCTTCTTCGAAGCACTGTCCGAAGCGCTGTCCCGAAAGCAGGGGCAGCGCTTCGGACAACTTTTGGCAGGATGAGCGAAAGTTTCATACGATCGAACAGTAATCCGTTGACAATGGCCAACAGCCGATAGCGACCAGCGGCCGGCCGGACGTCCCGATGGTGCCTTGAGGAAGTGGAGCCCGTGAGCGTTCAGTACCGTGTATTGAGCATGCTGCGCGACAACGGCCCACTGTCCCGGGCCCAGTTGTCGGACAGAATGGAAGTACCGCGCCCTCGGCTGCTCGCCGAACTCGACCGTATGGTCGCCACCGGAATGGTGCTGGAGGCGGGCCCGGCCGCCTCGCGCGGCGGCCGTCGCTCCACCCTCGTCCAGCTCGATCCCGGCCTCCGGTTCGCCGCCGTCGATCTCGGCGCCAGCTCGATCGACATCGAGATCACGGACGGCGGTCTGGAACCCGTGGCCGCCTACTCCGAGGCCGCCGACATCCGCTCGGGGCCGGTCGCCGTACTGGACCGCGTCAGCGAACTCCTGCACAAGCTGCGCGCCCAGGGCCACTACACCGATCTCGACGCGATCGGCATCGGTCTGCCGGGACCGGTCAGCTTCCGCAACGGTGTACCGGTCTCGCCGCCGATCATGGTGGGCTGGAACCGCTATCCCGTACGTGACACCCTCGCGCGCGAGCACGGCTGTCCGGTGGTCGTTGACAACGACGTCAATGTGATGGCCCTCGGCGAGGCACACAGCGGAGTGGCCCGGTCCGTCGACCATCTGCTCTTTGTCAAGATCGGCAGCGGAATCGGCTCCGGCATGCAGCACCACGGCCGGATATACCGGGGCGCGGAGGGCTGCGCCGGGGACATCGGCCATATCCAGGTCGAGGCCGACGGGCCCGTCTGCTCCTGCGGCAACACCGGCTGTCTGGAGGCGTACTTCGGCGGTGTCGCGCTGGCCCGTGACGCCATGGAGGCGGCTCGCTCCGGTCAGTCCCCGGCCCTCGCCGACCGGCTCGCCGCGCAGGGCACGCTGACCGCCGTGGATGTGGCCGAATGCGCGACGGGCGGCGACAACGCCTCCGTCAATCTCATCCGGGCCGGCGGCCATCGCGTCGGCCAGGTCCTCGCCACTCTGGTCAGCTTTATGAATCCGTCGATGATTGTGATCGGCGGCGGTCTGTCGGGGCTCGGCTATCTCCTGCTCGCCGAGATCCGCAGCGTCGTCTACAAACGCTCGCTCCCGCTCGCCACGGGCAATCTGCCGATCGTGATGTCCGAACTCGGCCCGCGCGCCGGAGTCGTCGGCGCGGCGCTCCTGGCCAGCGAACTCGCGTACGGCGGACCTTCCTGACACCGCGGCACCGCACCGGCCGCCTTGAGCGCTGGAGCGGATGGCGACGCAGCGGGCGGCGTAGCCCCTCGGCAGCACGGACCCACTACGCTAGGCCGTCGTACGACTGGCGCCGGACCCGGAGGAAGCGGCCCTGTGGTGCCTGGAGCAGGGTCCGGACATGCTGGCCGACGGCGCGCTGCGGGCCGTCGCGCTGCTGGAACTCGTACCGTCGCAGGGGACGGTCGCACAGATCCTGGACTTCGCCGAGCGGCACCCGCCGGAACACCATCTGCGGTACTGGCCCGCGGTGGCGGCGGCCCGGTGGCCGGGCCGCCGCACCCGCTCCTATCT
>NZ_FMDK01001103.1 GCF_900091995.1 Streptomyces sp. MnatMP-M17 | reverse complement strand
AGAGGGCTTGGGCGGGGGCTTGAGCTGGGGTTTCGGGTTGTTGGGGAGCGGGGGTGTCTGGGGGCGCGGGGGAATGTGTGTCCGTTGGGGGCGGTGATCGGGGCGCGGAGTACCGGCGGGCTGTGTGCCGAGTGCGCGCGGCTGGACCGGGCGCATTCCGTGGCCGCCGATACCGTCGCCGATGATCCGCGGACCTATCGCGTCTATCTCGCCTGGTTCGGGCCCGGGATGGTGAAGGTCGGGATCACGGCCGAGGAGCGAGGGCCGGCGCGGTTGCTGGAGCAGGGCGCCGTGGTGTTCTGCTGGCTCGGGCGTGGGCCGCTGATGGCGGCGCGGCGGACCGAGGAGTTGCTGCGTATGGCGCTGGGTGTGCCGGACCGTATCCCGTACGCGCGCAAGCGCGCCGTACGGTCCGCCCTGCCGCCGAGGGCGGACCGGGCCGCCGAGATCGAGGAGTTGTACGGGCGGGCGGTCGCGCTGGAGCGATGGCCGCAGTCGCTGGAGCGGGTGGCGTTCACGGCGGTGGACCACGCCGGAGTGTTCGGGCTGGACGGGCTGGCGCCGGCCACGGGCGTGGTGAGCGAGCTGGTGGAGGGCGGGCAGGTCGCGGGACGGCTGGTCGCCGCCGCCGGGCCCGATCTGCATCTCGCCACGGCGGACGGCGGGCTCGTGGTCCTCGACACCCGGCTGATGACCGGCTGGGAGCTCGTCGGTCTGGAGGAGGGAGGCGGTACGGGGACGAGCGGTGGCGCGATCACCGTACCCGTGCGTGAGCTGTCCGGCGGAGATATGCAGGATGGGCTGTTCTGAGCTCGTCTCTGAGCTCGTCGGGCGGTGGGAAGGGGAGTCCCGGGATGGATGATCACGAGAGCGCGCGCATACGGGCGTTTCTGGTGCGGGCCGGACTGCCGGGCCTCGTCGACGTCCATACGCACTTCATGCCGGAACGCGTGCTCAGGAAGGTATGGGCCTACTTCGACGCCGTCGGGCCGCTCACCGGGATGGAGTGGCCCATCACCTACCGGCACGAGGAGGACGAACGCGTCGCCCTGCTCCGGGCGTTCGGCGTACGGGCGTACACCTCGATGCTCTATCCCCATAAACCGGGCATGGCGCGATGGCTGAACGACTGGGCCGCCGAGTTCGCCGCCCGTACGCCCGACTGTCTGCGCACGGCCACGCTCTTTCCGGAGACGGGCGTCGAGTCGTATGTACGCGAGGCCGTCGAGGGCGGCGCGCGCGTCTTCAAGGCGCACCTCCAGGTCGGGGCGTACGACCCGAACGACGAGCGGCTCGACCCGGTCTGGGGGCTGCTCGCCGAGGCCGCGGTCCCGGTGGTCGTGCACTGCGGCTCAGGACCCGCGCCCGGCAAGCACACCGGGCCGGAGCCGGTCGGGCGGCTGCTGGCGCGCCATCCCGCGCTGCCGCTGATCGTCGCGCATCTCGGGATGCCGGAGTACGCGGATTTCCTGGCCCTCGCCGAGCGGTACGCACAGGTCAGGCTGGACACGACCATGGCGTTCACGGACTTCAGCGAGCGCTTCGCGCCCTTTCCCCGGGAGGCGCGGGAACGGCTCGCGGATCTGGGGGACCGGATCCTGCTGGGGACCGACTTCCCGAACATCCCGTATCCGTACATACACCAGTTGGAGGCCCTGGAGCGGCTGGAGCTGGGGAACGAGTGGCTGCGCGCGGTCTGTTACGGGAACGGAGTGCGGCTCTTCGGGCTCGATGATCCGGCCGGCGATGATCTGGCCGGTGCCGCCTGACGGGCCGCCCGCCCGGCTCGCTCCGACGGCGTGCGGCCACGTTTCTCAGGGAATTCACAGGTTTCGGAAAGAGGGCTCTCAGAGGTACTCCGCAGGGTTGACCAGCATGACCATTACCTCGCCCCGCGGGCGCACCGAAATGCTCAGGCCGGACGGCAGTCCCGTCCGTGTCCTTGTCGTCGACGACGAGACCTCGCTCACCGAGCTGCTCGCCATGGCCCTGCGGTACGAGGGCTGGGAGGTGCGCAGCGCCGCGGACGGCGCGGGCGCGGTGCGCTCCGCCCGGGACTTCCGGCCCGACGCGGTGGTGCTGGATGTGATGCTGCCCGACATGGACGGGCTGGCCGTACTGGGACGGCTACGGCGTGAACTGCCCCAGGTGTCCGTCCTCTTCCTCACCGCCAAGGACGCCGTGGAGGACCGGATCGCCGGGCTGACCGCGGGCGGCGACGACTATGTCACCAAGCCGTTCAGCCTGGAGGAGGTCGTGGCCCGGCTGCGCGGACTGATCCGGCGGTCCGGTGCGGCGGCTGTGCGCAGTGAGTCGCTGCTGATCGTCGGCGATCTGACGCTGGACGAGGACAGCCATGACGTCAGCCGCGGCGGCGAGTCCATCCATCTCACGGCGACCGAGTTCGAGCTGCTGCGCTATCTGATGCGCAATCCGCGCCGCGTACTGAGCAAGGCGCAGATCCTCGACCGTGTCTGGTCGTACGACTTCGGCGGCCAGGCCAATGTCGTCGAGCTGTATATCTCCTATCTGCGGCGGAAGATCGACGCCGGACGCCCGCCGATGATCCATACCCGGCGTGGCGCGGGATATCTGATCAAG
>NZ_FMDK01000230.1 GCF_900091995.1 Streptomyces sp. MnatMP-M17 | reverse complement strand
GGCCGGCCTCGGCGGGCGGCCGGTAGTCACCGCTGCCGCCGCCGACATAGACACCGGTGGTGCTGCCTCGCAGGCTCGTCGCGTCGATACCGGCCCGCTCCAGCGCCTCCCAGGCGGCTTCGAGCACGATGCGCTGCTGCGGATCCATCACGATGGCCTCGCGCGGCGAGATGCCGAACAGGCCCGGATCGAAGTCGGCCGCGTCATGGAGGAAGCCGCCGTGGCCGGTGGCGCTGCGTCCGCGTCCGCCCTCCGGCGGACCGCCGAGCAGAGTGTCGAGATCCCAGCCGCGGTCGGTCGGGAACTCGCCCACGGCGTCGGTTCCTTCGGTGACAAGCCGCCACAGCTCCTCGGGCGAGGTGACACCGCCCGGGTAGCGGCAGGCCATACCGATGATCACGACCGGGTCTTCGGCGGTCTGTACGGAAGCGGCCACGGGTGCCGTGGTGGCGGGCGCCTCACCGAGCAGCAAGGTCCGCAGATGCGCGGCGAGTTCGGCCGGTGTCGGATGGTCGAAGACCAAGGTCGCGGGCAGAGTGAGCCCGGTCGCGTCCTTGAGCTGGTTGCGCAGGTCGACGGCGGTCAGGGAGTCGAAGCCGAGGTCGCGGAAGGGCAGCTCGGACTCGACGGCGTCGGCGTCCGCGTGGCCGAGGACCAGGGCGACCTTCTCGGCGACCAGCGCGAGCGGCGCGTCGGCACGTTCCGACTCGGGCAGGCCGAGCAGCCACTGCCGGTAGGTGCCCGCCGTGGACCGCTCCTCCCTCCGGTCACGCTCGGCCGCCTCCCATGCGGCGCGGGCCTCGGGCAGTTCCGCGAGCAGGGCGCCTCGGCGCGCCTCGGTGAAGGCGGGTGCGAAGGTCTCCCAGCGGACATCGGCCACGGTGACGGCGCTCTCGCCGTCGGCGACGGCCCGGCCGAGCGCGGCGAGCGCCGCGTCGGCGTCCATGACGGGCAGTCCGTTCAGCCGCAGATGCGCGGCCATGGCATGGTCCACGGCCTCCGTCCAGGCACCCCAGGCGACCGACAGCGCGGTGGCTCCTCGGGCACGGCGCGACCGGGCGAAGGCGTCCAGCCAGGCGCTGAACGCGGCCTCGGTCTCCTGGCCGCGTACGCCCCAGGTCCCGGCGATCGAACCGAACAGGACGAAGGCGTCCAGCGGCCGGTCGCCGAGGACCGTGTCGAGCTGGACGACTCCGGCGAGGGCCGAGGAGAGCGCCGCCTCGGAGTCACCGTCCGGCTCCTGCGCGTGGACGACGGCGGTGAGCGGCGCGTCCTCGGGAACGGTGGCCAGCAGCGCGGTCAGCGCGGCCCGGTCGGACATGTCGCAGACGGCGAAGGTGACCGTGGCGCCGAGCCGCTTCAGCTCGGCTTCGAGTGCTTCCGTACCGACG
>NZ_FMDK01000255.1 GCF_900091995.1 Streptomyces sp. MnatMP-M17 | reverse complement strand
CACCCGGGCTCCGGCCTCGGCCGCGCCACGGAGCAGACCGCGGCGGTCGGCGTCGGCCAGTGCGTCGGGAGCGTCGAGCAGCGACTCGTCGAGCATGGGATGGGGCCTCCGATCGCCCGGCGCGGGACGCCGTGGCGGCGCTTGGTTGTGGCGCTGTGGGTGCGACTGTGGATGCGGTGCCCGGGTGTTCTCAGGCGTGGGTCCTCAGGCGTGGGTCCTCAGGCGGTGGTTTTCTCAGGCGGGACGACGTGCCTCGTCGACGAGGAGGACCGGGATGTCGTCCCGTACCGGATAGGCCAGGCCACAGTCCGCGCCGGTGCAGATCAGCTCGGGGGTGTCGGCTGCCGTGCTGTCGCTGAGCGGCGCGTGACAGGCCGGGCAGGCGAGGATCTCCAGGAGGCCGGCTTCGAGCGGCATGAGGGTGATGTCCCTTCGAACAGAACAGGTGGATCGGGCCACGTCAGCCTACCGCCGGGCCCCGGGGTGAGGCCCATTCCGGGGTACGGTCCCGATCCCGACCGCCCCCGCCCGCTCCACGCCCGCTCCACGCCCGCTCCAGGTCCTGGCCCTGGCCCTGGCCCTGGTCCCGCGCTGGGACCACCAGCGAGGGCTCAGGCGCGGATCAAGGTCAGGGCTTCGTCTCTGATCTTGGTCATCGTCGTCTCGTCGCGCGCTTCCACGTTCAGGCGCAGGAGCGGTTCCGTGTTGGAAGGGCGGAGGTTGAACCACCACTCCGTACCCGTCACCGTCAGCCCGTCGAGTTCGTCGAAGGTCACGCCCTCGCGGCCCGCGAAAGCCTCACGTACCGCCTCCGTGCGGGCCGTCTGGTCGGTGACCGTGGAGTTGATCTCGCCGGAGCCGGCGTAGCGGTCGTACGAGGAGACCAGTTCGGACAGCGGTCCGTCCTGGCCGCCGAGGGCCGCCAGGACATGGAGCGCGGCCAGCATGCCCGTGTCGGCGTTCCAGAAGTCGCGGAAGTAGTAGTGCGCGGAGTGCTCGCCGCCGAAGATCGCGCCGGTCTCGGCCATCCGCTGCTTGATGAAGGAGTGGCCGACCCTGGTGCGTACGGGAACGCCGCCCTGTTCCCGGACGACCTCCGGGACCGACCAGGACGTGATCAGGTTGTGGATCACCGTGCCGCCCGGATGTTTGGCCAGTTCACGCGCCGCCACCAGCGCCGTGATCGCCGACGGCGAGACGCCCTCGCCGCGCTCGTCCACCACGAAGCAGCGGTCTGCGTCGCCGTCGAAGGCCAGGCCCAGGTCCGCGCCCTCCGCCAGCACCCGGGCCTGGAGGTCCACGATGTTCTTCGGGTCCAGCGGGTTGGCCTCGTGGTTCGGGAACGTGCCGTCCAGCTCGAAGTACATCGGCACCACATCGAGCGGCAGGCCCTCGAAGACCGTCGGGACCGTGTGTCCGCCCATGCCGTTGCCGGCGTCCACGACGACCTTCAGCGGGCGGATCGCGGAGAGGTCGACCAGGGACAGCAGATGCGCCGCGTAATCGGTCAGCGTGTCCCGCCGGGCGGTGGTGCCCGGCGCGGTCGCCCCGGTCACCGAGGGCGGAGCGCCCTCTTCGAGCCAGCCCTCGACCAGCGTACGGATCTCCGCCAGGCCCGTGTCCTGGCCCACCGGCGCCGCGCCCGCCCGGCACATCTTGATGCCGTTGTACCGGGCCGGGTTGTGCGACGCCGTGAACATCGCGCCCGGCAGATCGAGCTTTCCCGACGCGTAGTAGAGCTGGTCGGTGGAGCACAGCCCGATGATCGTGGCGTCCGCCCCGCGCGAGACGGCGCCCCGCGCGAAGCTCGCCGCCAGTCCGGGCGAGGAGGGCCGCATGTCATGGCCGACGACGATCGCGCCGGCGCCGGTGACCTGGACGAAGGCCGCGCCGAAAAGCTCCGCGAGCCGGTCGTCCAGTTGCTCCGGGTACACCCCGCGCACGTCGTACGCCTTCACGAGCTGCGACAAATCGGCCACTGCGACCCCTCCAGATGTTGCTGCCACTGCGCTCACGACAAACTACCCGTACCGGACCCCTCGTACCGATGGATCCAGAGGCCGGCCATAAAGGGCCGGCCCAGAGCCGTCGGCCGTCAGGCGTCGCCGTCAAGCGTCAGCCGTCACGGAAGCATCCATCCCAGCACCGCCGTGCTCTGCCCCACCACGATCAGGCACATCACCAGCAGAAGACCCACACTCCACGGCAGCACCTTGCGCAGCAGGTCCCCCTCCTTCCCCGCCAGTCCCACCGCCGCGCAGGCGATCGTCAGATTCTGCGGCGAGATCATCTTCCCCAGCACTCCCCCGGAGCTGTTCGCCGCGGCCAGCAGCTCCGGCGACAGGCCCGACTCGTTCGCCGCCGTCACCTGGAGCGCGCCGAAGAGCGCGTTGGCCGAGGTGTCCGAGCCCGAGACCGCGACACCGAACCAGCCCAGGATCGGTGAGAGGAACGCCAGTCCCGCGCCCGCCGCCGCGACGAAGTGGCCGATGGTGGCCGCCTGCCCGGAGAGATTCATGACATACGCGAGGGCCAGCACCGAGGTGACGGTGAGGATCGCGTACCGCAACTCGTACACCGTGCCCGCCCACTCGCGCGCCGCGTCACCGGCCCGTACGCCGAGTACGGCGGCCGTGAACAGTCCCGCGAGCAGGACGAGTGTGCCGCCCGTGGCGACGAGCGGCAGCGAGAAGACATTGGCGCCGACCGGCTCGCCCGCAGAGTCGGTGACATCGAGGAAGGGCCAGTCGAAGACCTGTGTCGCCTTCGCCAGCAGGTCCTTGACCGGCGGGATCTGGGCGACCGAGAAGATCACCACGATCAGACCGTACGGCGCGTAGGCGCGCAGCACCTCGGGGTGCGGGTCCGCCTGGTCCAGGTCCTCGCTCCGTACGCCCGTGAGCACCGCCGCCCGCACCGGCTCGGCCGCCGGCCTGCGCGCCGACGGCACCG
>NZ_FMDK01000878.1 GCF_900091995.1 Streptomyces sp. MnatMP-M17 | reverse complement strand
CCCCCCACCAGCCACTCGCCGAGCGGCTCGCTCTCCACCGGCTGCCAGGCGCGGGCGCCCACCCGTGCCAGCTCCTCGAAGTCCGCGGCCGGCCCACGGCGTCTGGCCGGCGCGGCCGGTACGACCTTTCCCGCGACCAGAGCCGACTCGGGGACGCGGACGCTCTCACCGGTGCGGCGTGTGATCAGCAGCACACCCTTGTCCCACGATGTGAGAACGCCGACCGTGTCGGTGAACTTCTCCGGCCCCGCGCCGCTCTCCGTCAACTGTCTGACTGATACACGTTTGCCCACGTCAGCCGGGGTCAGACGGACCCGGAGCCGTCCGCCCGCAGTGAATTCCACAGCTCTGTCCGCCCCTCCTGTTCGGATCGTGCTCAAGAACGGAGATACTAGATGCGGGCATCGACGACGCCGCGCTTCCGCGCGCCCGTGGACGGAGCCGCAGATCGGCCCGCCGCGCCCTATCGAGGAGGAACGACAGCGTGACCTACGTCATCGCGCAGCCTTGTGTCGACGTCAAGGACAAGGCGTGCATCGAGGAGTGCCCGGTCGACTGCATCTACGAGGGCTCCCGGTCCTTGTACATCCACCCGGACGAATGCGTCGACTGTGGAGCCTGTGAGCCGGTCTGCCCGGTCGAGGCCATCTTCTACGAGGACGACACCCCGGAGGAGTGGAAGGACTACTACAAGGCGAATGTCGAGTTCTTCGACGAGCTCGGTTCGCCCGGCGGTGCTTCCAAGCTCGGCCTGATCGAGCGCGACCACCCCTTCATCGCCGCGCTGCCGCCCCAGAACGGCTGACGGCGCGCCTCCCGGTCCCGTACGGCCCGCGCCGTACGGGACCGGGGTGTTTCCCGGCACGGGTCCGGGTCCGGTACGCACGGGCCCAGGTCCGGTACGAATGAGCCGGTACGAATGAGTACGAGAAGAAGTGTGTACGAGAAAGAGTGAGCCCGTGTCCGCTGTCTCTTCGCGCCTTCCCCTTTTTCCGTGGGACAAGCTGGAGCCCCACAAGGCGACGGCCACGGCTCATCCCGACGGGATCGTCGACCTGTCCATCGGCACTCCGGTCGACCCCGTTCCCGAGCTGATCCAGCGGGCGCTGACCGGCGCCGCCGACTCGCCCGGATATCCCACGGTGTGGGGCACGGCCGCGCTGCGTGACGCGCTGACCGCATGGGCGCAGAGCAGGCTCGGCGCGCGCGGAGTGACGCATGAGAACGTCCTGCCGGTGCTCGGCTCCAAGGAGCTGGTGGCCTGGCTTCCGGCACAGCTCGGCCTCGGCGCGGGCGACCGGGTCGCGTATCCGCGGCTCGCGTACCCGACGTACGAGGTCGGGGCGCGGCTCGCCGGTACCGAGCCCGTGCCGTACGACGTGGAGGCCTTCGCGGCCGATCCGGCGGGCGCCGGTCTGGAGGATGTGAAGCTCCTCTGGCTGAACTCGCCGTCGAATCCGACCGGAGCGGTCCTGGCGAAGGACGCGCTGGCCCGGATCGTGGCCTGGGCGCGGGAGCACGGAGTGCTCGTCGTCGGCGACGAGTGCTATCTGGAGCTGGGCTGGGAGACCGAGCCGGTGTCCCTGCTGCATCCGGACGTCTGCGGCGGTACGTATGAGGGCGTCGTCGCCGTCCACTCGCTCTCCAAGCGCTCCAACCTCGCCGGATACCGCGCGGCGTTCGTGGTGGGTGACGCGGCCGTCCTCGGCGAGCTGCTCCAGATCCGCAGGCACGGCGGAATGATGACGCCGACACCGGTGCAGGCGGCGACGGTGGCGGCGCTCGGTGACGACACACACGTACGGGAACAGCGCGAGCGGTACGCGGCCCGTCGTACCGCGCTGCGCGCCGCGCTGGAGGCGCACGGCTTCCGTGTCGACCACAGCGAGGCCGGTCTGTATCTGTGGTCGACGCGCGACGAGCCGTGCTGGGACACCGTGGCGCACCTCGCGGAGCTGGGCATCCTGGTCGCGCCAGGTGACTTCTACGGTCCGGGAGGAGAGCGCCATGTGCGAGTGGCGCTGACGGCCACGGACGAGCGCATCGAGGCGGCGGTCAAGCGGCTGGCCTGAGGGCGCTCTGACCTGCGAGAGAGCTACGGGGAGGGCCCGGGGAGCAGCAGCTCCCCGG
>NZ_FMDK01000394.1 GCF_900091995.1 Streptomyces sp. MnatMP-M17 | reverse complement strand
GCCGGGACCGGCCTCACACTCGAACCATCCTGATCGACAAGACCAGTCAAAGATCAGTAGTCCCGCTGTTCACCGACGCCAGGCACGGCCACGTGCCGCCTGTCGGTCAGGTCCGCGAGCCGGTTGCATACGTTCGCGAGCAGCGCGAGGATCCCTCCGGCACTCCCTTCGAGATCGTCCTCGGCGGTGCCACGCCAGGCGACGCCGCCAGGACCCGTGATCTGATCGGCCCGTTGACCGAGGCGGGAGCCACCTGGTGGGACGAGCGGCGGATCCAGACCGGCGAAGCACTCGACCGGCTCACACCGGGGCTGCGCCGCATCGAGCAAGGTCCGGCGGTCTTGTAGTGGGTTGTCCGTGAGCCGCGGCGAGCAGTACACCGCATCCGCACGGCGTCCCGCCCCGCCCGCCCAGGACGACCCGCATTCCGGACACACCGTCTTCTCGCCCTCGCCCTCGTCTTCGCCCCGCTACGACGCGCGGCAACCCGGGTTTTGGTTCGGCGGATCACCCGCCAGTGCCTGCAATGAGATACCGACGAGCAGTGCACGGCGCCCGGCTGAGCGTCCGGCTTCGGCCAGGCGGCTTGCGGTCCGACCGGGTGATGCCCGGCCCGGATTCGGTGGGGGTTCAGGAGCCTGCTCAGGAAGACGCCTTCGCCAGCGCGTGCACCAAAACCTTCCCGGCCTGGCCCGGGCCGCCTGTCCGGCTCGAAGAATCACAGTCCGGTGCCACGTCACAACGTCGGACGCGTCCTCGGCACCGGAGAGGCATACGCCCACTCCGCAAACCGCAAGGCAGGCGCCAAGCCCCGATTTGGGGCTGAGAAGAACCGCTAACGAAATGAGTGACGGGGAACGCTAGGCTCACGTGGCATGAGTCAGAGTGGTTCGCAAGCGGCAGCATTCTTCCGGGATGCCCGTCAGAGCGGAGTGGTCTGGTTTGTCCGGGATGACGAGGGAAGCCCGGCTCCCCTCTCCGCGGACGGCACGCGAAGTCTTCCCTACTGGTCGGCCTCGGCTCGCGCCCAGAGGGCGGCGAAGATCTGGGGGCATGGGCTACGTGTTGAATCCATGTCCCTGGATGCCTGGCGCGATCGGGATCTGCCTGATGCCGCCCGAGAGGGATACATGATCGGCATCAACTGGAGCGGACCGCGCCTCGTCGGCTGGAGCTTCACTCCGATGGAGGTTCTCAACCGGCTGGCGGCGAGCGACTAGCCCACGGCGCCGCTTAACACAGAGCGCGGTCGCCGCCAACAGATGAGTGCGCATCCGAGAGTGAGGAACGCTTCGTGGATGTCGTCGCGTATCTCCCGGCGGATCCGCAGGCGGCGGATCCAATGCAGGTGGGCGAATGCGCGCTCCACGACCCAGCGTTGCTTTCCCGGGCCGGAGCCATGCTCGATTCTGCGGCGGGCGATCAGGGCTTCACACCGAGGCCCCGGACAAGCCGGCGGTACTTGTCGTGGTCGTAGCCGCGGTCACCGAGCACCACGTCCGGGCGGCGCCGGGGCCGGGGCCGCTTACCCCGCACCGGCGGCACGGCTTGGAGGAGGGGGATCAGCTGGGTGACGTCGTTGCGATTGCCGCCGGTCAAGGTGGCGGCGAGCGGGATGCCGGTGGCATCGGTGATCAGGTGATGCCTGCTGCCCGTCCTGTCCCGGTCGACGGGGCTTCGTCCAGTCTTGGCTCCCCCTTTAACGCCCGGATGTGGAAGCCGTCGACGGCCGCCAGGGAAAAGTCCAGAGCGTTCGCGCCGCGCAGCCTGGCGAGCAGGACCTCGTGCAGCCGGGGCCACACTCCGGCCTCGGTCCACTCGGCCAGGCGGCGCCAGCAGGTCATGCCCGACCCGAAGCCGAGTTCCTGTGGCAGGTGTTCCCAGGCGATCCCTGTGTGCAGCACGAACAGGATGCCCTGGAACACCAGCCGGTCCGGATGCCGCTTGCGTCCCGGATGCCGTATCCGACGCTCAACCTTGGGCAGCAACGGCTCGATCACCGCCCACAGCTCGTCGTCGACTTCCCATGGCTTCGGCCGCGCCCCCCGCACCTCCAGATCAGCGATCCTGGAGTGATCCAACCACCTCGAAGATCGTTTCGTTAGGAGTTCTAAGTCATTCCTCCAACGAGGCACGAATGCGTTTGATGGCACGCAAAATCTCGGTGCGGTTCTTCGCGCGTTTGATCCATGCCGGCAGCCGGGCGACGACCGTCATCTTCCGCCCTGTTTCGTCCCAGGAAGCTCGCTCCCGCAATGGCGCTTGCACGAACTGCCTGATCAACTCAAGGTGTTCCAGGTTGTAGGCCCATAGCCAGCCGTGCCGCGTCTCGATCTGCAACGACAGCAGCACATTGAAGTAGGGGTCGGTGGCCTGGCCGGTGCCCCGGAGGAAGCCGAGACCCTTCCCTGACTCCCGCGACAGGCCGCAGCTACGGCAGACGAGACGCCGCGGCGCGAATATCGAAGGCATCGGGTCATCGGAAGCTTGAGCAGTTGGGGTGACATGGGCGACCCCGCGGTCAATGTTCCGTGTGACGGGACGAAAACGTTCGCGAGATGCCGCGCAGCCTGCGGCTGATTGCGAGGTCTCGCTCGCCGTAACTGCTGCCGTGGCCGCTGGCCGCATTGCTAGCGAGGGCTACGACGATGTTCCCGCCGATCAGGCAGTGGGCGGTCCGTGGGTACTCCGGGCCCTCCCTTATGTCCAGTGAGTTCTGGTCCTCCACGAGTGGCCTTCTGACCGAATCCTTGGACGGCGCACTGCCCGGCGTCAGGTCGGATCGGTGTCCCTCGTAGGCCAAAGGCCCTGGCCGCGGGAATGGCCAGGGCCTTGCCGAAGGCCGGGGTGATCAGCTGTGCGGGACGACGGCGACGGGGGCGGTGGCGTGGTGGAGAACGGAGTGGGTGACGGGTCCGACGTGGGTGCCGATCGGGGAGCGCCGGATCCGGCGGCCGACAACGACCAGGGAGGCGTTGTGGGAGGCGTCGATCAGATAGTCGGCTGCCCTGCCGGAGCCGGATTCCGTCACTACCTCGACGTCGGGGAACTTCTTCCGCCACGGGCGCAGGACTTCGGTCAGGGCGGTGTCCTGCTGCCGGCCCAGATCCGTGTGGAGTTCGAAGTCGACGGCGACGCCGTACGCGTAGTAGGGCGGGAGGGTCCAGGCGTGGACGGCCCGCAGGGAGGTGGATCGGCGGACGGCTGCGTCGAAGGCGAACTCGATGACCGAGGCGTCAGGGCTGTCAATGTCGAGGCCGAGGACCACGGGTCGGTAGGGGGTCGCGACGGATGGGATGCCGGCCGGTTCCGTCGTGTGCTCGCCCGCGGTCTGTCCTGCAGCACGGACCAGGACCACGGGCTGCTCGGCGTGTGCGACGACGGCAAGGCCGACGGAGCCTACTACGAAGCCGCTCATCCGGCTCAGGCCGCGTGATCCCAGGACGAGCAGTTCGGCGTCCTTCGCCAGGCCCGGCAGGACCTCACCGGGGCGGCCGGAGAACTGCTCCGTGGTGACTTCGATGCCGGGGTGCCGTAGCCGGATGCCCTCGGCGGATTCCCGGGGAATCCGTTCGCTCCAGTGCTGGTGGGTCTCGGCCCCGAGGAGCGGGGCCTGTGCCATGGGTTCCGGTACGGCTCCCGCACCTGGACCAGCTTCAGGGGCAGGCCGCGCAGTTCTGCTTCGTGGGCCGCCCATTCGGCGGCGGCCTGGCTCTGGGGCGAGCCGTCGAGGCCGACGATGACGGTACGGGGCATGGTTTCCACCTTCTGAGTCGGGGTGTCCGATTCCAGCGTCGTGTCGAGTGGGTCTGTGGCGCCGGGGCCGCAGGTCCTCGGCGGGGAGCGGCGGACCAGGGACCGGCTGGCCCGGGGGGCG
>NZ_FMDK01000865.1 GCF_900091995.1 Streptomyces sp. MnatMP-M17 | reverse complement strand
TCCGGACTGGCCCAGCCACTTCTCACGCAGTACGGCATCTTCCTGCGCGATCTGCTCACCGGGAATCTCGGCACCAGTTACTCCTTCCACTCTCCGGCCCTCGATGTGGTCCTGGACCGGATGCCGTACACCATCACCCTGGCCGTCTCCGCGATCACAGTCACAGCCGTCGTCGCCGTACCGCTCGGCGTGTGGATGGCGCGCCGCGCCGACTCCAAGCGGGAGCTCGGCGCCAATGTGCTCACCATCGCCGGGCAGTCCATGCCGGACTTCTGGACCGGTGTGATGCTGCTGACCGTCTTCGCCGTGCTGCTGCCGGTGCTGCCGGCCTCCGGCTTCACCTCCTGGAGCGGACTGGTCCTGCCGACGGTCACCGTCGCCGTGCTGCAACTGGCGCTGATCTCCCGGCTGGTACGGCGTGAGATGACCACCGCGCTGAGCTCGCCGTACATCACCGTGGCCCGCTCCCGTGGCTTCTCCGAGCGGGCGCTGACCTGGCGGTACGCGCTCGCCAACTCGGGAGTGCCGCTGATCACCGCCATCGGCACCCGGTTCGCCGCCCTGCTCAACGGAGTGGTCGTGGTCGAGGTCGTCTTCGGCTGGCCCGGCGTCGGCTCACTCGTCGTCCGCGCCCTGGAGACCCGGGACTATCCGCTCATCCAGGCCACCGTGCTGGTCACCGCGACCCTCGCGATCCTCGTCCAACTCCTTGTCGACCTCGCCTACCCGCTGCTCGATCCGCGGGTACGCCTCGGAAAGGCGGCCTGAGCCATGACCACCGCCCTGCGTACCGCCGCCTCCTCGGGCGACTCGTCCGGTGCCTCCTCCTCCGGCGGCAGGCCGAGCGCGGTCACCGCGCGCGATCTCGCCCATGCCACCGCGATCCGGCAACGGCGCGGCGCCCGTCTCAAGCTGTGGGCGGGAACCGTCTGTACCGCCCTTGTCGTCCTGCCGGTCGCCCTGGCGACCGTACTGCCGCTGCCCGGCGCCGACGCGCAGGATCTCTCCAAGCGCCGGCTGCCGCCGCTCAGCGACGGGCATCTGCTCGGCACGGACCAGCTCGGCCGCGATCTGCTCTCCCGTGTCCTGCACGGCGGCCAGGTGTCCCTGACGGTCGGCATTCTCGCGGTGCTCGTCTCCGGAGTGATCGGGATCGCGGCGGGCGCGGCGGCCGGATTCTTCGGCGGCTGGGTCGACACCGTCGTCTCACGGCTGCTGGAGGCCCAGCTCGCGCTGCCTCTGCTGATGATGCTGCTGCTCGTGGTCGCCCTGTTCGGGCCCTCCGTCACCGTCATCACCTGTGTGATCGCGGTAGCCCAGTGGCCGGAGGTGGCGCGGCTCACGCGCTCCCTCGTCCTGGTGGAGCGCGAGAAACCGTATGTCGCCGCCGCCCGGGTCCTCGGACTGCGCGGCTGGTCGGTCCTCGGCCGCCATGTCATTCCCAATGTCGTCCGCCCGGCGAGCCTGGTCGTTCTGCTGCTGCTCGCCCAGGCGGTGCTGCTGGAGAGCGCGCTGAGCTTCCTCGGCGCGGGCCCGCAGCGGCCGTTCGCCACCTGGGGCCGGATCATCTCCGACGGCCAGGACTACATCACCACCTCATGGTGGCTGGTCACGCTGCCGGGACTGGTCATCGCCCTGCTGGTGGTCGGCGTCAATCTGATCGGCGACGGTCTGCGCGACCGTACGCGTACGACGAAACCGCCGCGCGGAGCGCGCGCACCCCGTGTCCGGAAGGGAGCCTGAGCCATGACCACGGATATTGCGCTGCTGGACGTCGAGGACCTCCAGATCGAACTCATCACCGCGCACGGAGTGGTCCGCGCCGTCGACGGCGTGAGCTTCACGGTGGGCGCGGGCGAGACCGTGACGCTCATCGGCGAATCGGGATCCGGCAAGTCCACCACCGCCATGGGCGTGCTGCGACTGCTGCCGGAAGGGCTCGCGGTGCTGTCGGGCTCCGTACGGATCGCGGGCCGGGACATCGTCGCCGATCCGCGCGCCGCCCGCGAACTGCGCGGGCGGACCGTGTCGCTGATCCCGCAGGATCCGATGACGGCGCTCAGCCCGGTGCACACCATCGGCCGTCAGCTCGGCGACGCGCTGCGGCTGCGGCATCCCGGACTGTCCCGCGCCGAGGCCAGGGAGAAGGGTACGGATCTGCTGGCCCAGGTCCGTATCCCCCGGCCGGAGACCCGCTGGAAGACGTATCCGCACCAGTTCTCGGGCGGAATGCTGCAACGCATCCTCATCGCCGCCGCGCTGGCCGCCGGGCCGCGGCTGCTGATCGCCGACGAGCCGACGTCCGCGCTGGACGCCACCGTGCAGGCCGGTGTTCTCGATCTGCTGATGGAGCTACAGGAACAGGAGGGCATCGGGATGCTCATGATCACCCATGATCTGGGGGTGGCCCGGGTCGTCTCCGACCGTATCCATGTGATGAAGGAGGGCCGTTTCGTGGAGTCGGGCCCCGCGGAACGGATCGTGGAGCGGCCGGCCGAGCCGTACACCCGGGCGCTGCTGGCCGCCGTGCCGAGGCTCGGCGCCTGGGACGAGGACGAGACCGCCCTGACCATGGCCGCACCACGCGGAGCGGCGGGATGACCGGCGGCGCGGAGAACACTCCGCGGAACGGCGCGACAGCCGACCGGACGGGTGGTCCGGTTGCTGAGCCGGCGGGCGGTCCGGTGGGTGCGCGGCCGATCGGGCGGCCGAGTGGCCCGGTGGCTGAACCGCCGTTTCTGAGCGTCGAGGATCTGGTGGTCGAGTACCCCACCGCCCAGGGCCCGTTCCGGGCCGTCGACCGGGTGAGTTTCCAGCTTCCGCGCGGCGGTTCGCTCGCCGTCGTGGGCGAGTCGGGATGCGGCAAGTCCACGCTCGCCCGTGCCCTCGTACGGCTGCTGAAGCCCACCTCGGGCCGGATCGTCCTCGACGGCACGGACATCGCCACACTGCCCGAGCGGCGGCTGCGCCCGCTGCGGCGGCGGGTCCAGATGGTCTTCCAGGACCCGTACGGCTCACTGGACCCGCATCTGACCGCCCAGCAGATCGTGGCCGAGCCACTGCGCCTCTCGGGCGTCGGTGACCGGGCGGAACGCGCGCGGCGCGCGGCGGAGCTGCTCGACCGGGTCGGGCTGCCGTCGTCGGCCCTGCACCGCCGGCCGCCCGAGTTCTCCGGCGGGCAGCGCCAGCGGATCGGTATCGCCCGTGCTCTGGCGTCCCGTCCCGATGTGCTGGTGTGCGACGAGGCGACCTCCGCCCTCGATGTCTCCGTACAGGCCCAGGTGCTGGATCTGCTGCGGGAGCTCCAGGCCGAGACGGGTATCGCCTATCTGGTCATCGCCCACAACCTCGGAGTGGTCAGGGAGATCAGCACCGATGTGGTGGTGATGCACGCAGGCCGGGTCGTCGAGACCGGGCCGACCGCCGCCGTACTGGCCGCACCGGCCGAGTCGTACACCCGGGCGCTGCGCCGCGCGGCTCTCGATCCCACCGCGATCCGCGGCGTGAAGCCACGGCATCTGCTCACCACCGCCGCACCGGAAGGCGCTCGCCCGTGATCACCGGCATCGATCTGCCGTCCCTGCCCGTCCCGCTGTCGCGCCTCGTCCTCGGCACCATGACCTTCGGCGACACCGTCGACCGGGCGGGCGCCGCCGCCATGGTGGACACGGCGCTGGACGCGGGCATCACCGGTATCGACACGGCGAACGGTTACGCCGGCGGTGAGAGCGAGCGCATCCTCGCGGACCTGCTGCCCGGCCGCCGCGACCGGATCGTACTGGCCACCAAGGCCGGTATCCCGCATCCGGACCAGGGCGGACACGCCCCGCTGTCGGCGGCCGGGATGCGGGCCGCGCTGGAGGGCAGCCTGAAGCGGCTCGGCACCGACCATGTCGATCTCTTCTATCTGCACCAGCCGGACCGTGCCACTCCGCTCGCCGAGACTCTCTCCGCCGTCGCCGCGTTCATGGCCGAAGGCAAGATCCTCGCCCTCGGTGTCTCCAACCACGCCGCCTGGCAGATCGCCGAACTCGTCCGGGTCGCCGGGGAGACGGGCGCGCCCAGGCCCGTCGTCGCCCAGCAGCTCCACAATCTGCTGGCACGCCGGCTGGAGGAGGAGTACGTCGAGTACGCGGCCGTCACCGGACTGCGCACCATGGTCTACAACCCGCTCGGCGGCGGTCTTCTGACGGGCCGTCACACCTTTGAACGGACTCCGGGATCGGGCCGGTTCGGCGATTCGCGGCTCGCCGCGATGTACCGGGAGCGGTACTGGGACGAGCGGCTCTTCGCCGCGGTCGGCGAGCTCACCGCGATCGCGCGCGAGGCGGGCATCCCTCTCACGGATCTGGCGCTGCGCTGGCTGCTCGGCCGGCCCTCGACGGACGCGCTGCTCCTCGGCGGTTCGCGGACCGAGCATCTCCGGGCCAATATCGCCGCCGCCCAGGCCGGTCCGCTGCCGGCCGAGGTGACCACGGCGTGCGACGAGGTCGGCGCACGGCTGCGCGGCCCGATGCCCGCGTACAACCGCTGAGTCCCCGTCCGCCGTCCGCCGTCCCTGTCCCTGTCCCCGTCCCCGTCCTGTCACGATGACATCGGCTGCCCCGGCCACACCGTGATACCGAGTGATATTTCCTCCACCGCCCCGAAGGAGTCCTTCATGACCCGAGACCAGTCCGGCACGCCCGCCGCCTTCGCCACCGCGCTGCGCGCCCGGGAACGGCTCATCGGCTACTGGTCCGTCCTCGACTCGCCGGTCTCCACCGAGCGGATCGCACGTCTCGGCTACGACTATGTGGCCCTCGACGCCCAGCACGGTCTGATCGCGTACACCGGGGTGCTCGCGTCCCTCACCGCCATCGACACCAAGGGGAGCACCGCCGTCGGGCTGGTGCGGGTCGAGGCCAATGACGCGGGGCCGATCGGCCGCGCGCTCGACGCGGGAGCGGCCGGTGTGATCGTGCCGCTCGTCGACACGGCGCAGGACGCGGCCGAAGCGGTGGCGGCCGTGCGCTATCCGCCGCTCGGGCACCGCTCGTACGGCCCGATGCGCTCGGCCCTGCGGATCGGTCCCGACCCGGCGCAGGCGCACGCGCAGACGGTCGTACTGGCGATGATCGAGACGGCGGACGGTCTGGCCAATGTGGCGGAGATCTGTGCCACCGAGGGCCTCGACGGTATCTATGTCGGCCCGTCCGATCTGCGTCTGGGCATCGGCGGAGCCACCACGAGCGATCCCGCGGTCGGCGAGCGGTTCGAGGCGGCGCTGGTGACGATCCGGGAGGCGGCGGCCGGCGCCGGTATCGCGGCGGGCATCCACACACCGGACGGCGCGAGCGCCGCCAGGCGGCTGGCGGAGGGCTTCACCTTCGCCACCGTCTCCAGCGATCTGGTCCATCTGGAGCAGGCCGCGGGCCGTCATCTCGCCACCGCACGCGGTGCCGGTGAGGCCCAGTGAGTACGGCTCCCTCCGACACCGGATCCGGGCTACGAGCCGCCGACGGCGTGCTCCGCCCGCACGCTTCGCAGCCGGGCCGCGCCGAAGCGCAGCTGACCGCGCCCGCCGTGCAGAACCACGCCGCGAATCTGACGGTCCTGCCCGGCGGCGATCTCGGCTGTGTCTGGTTCGGCGGTACGCAGGAGGGCGTGGCGGACATCTCCGTCTGGTTCTCCCGGCTGGCCCCGGGCTCCGGCACCTGGTCCGCGCCGGTCCGGCTCTCGGACGACGCCGCCCGCTCCGAGCAGAATCCCGTCCTGTTCCCTGCCCCGTCCGGTGAGCTGTGGCTGCTGCACACGGCGCAGCGCGCCGGTCACCAGGACACGGCCGAGGTACGGCTGCGGGTGAGCGAGGACAACGGTGTGAGCTGGGGCCCTTCCCGTGTGCTGTTCCCGGCGACCGCCGAGGGCGGTGTCTATGTGCGGCAGCCGGTCACCGTCCTGCCGTCGGGACGGCTGCTGCTGCCCGTGTTCCGCTGTGTGACGGTGCCGGGCCGGCGGTGGTCCGGCGGCGACGACACCAGCGCGGTGATGGTCAGCGACGACGGAGGGCGGAGCTGGCGGGAGCGTCCGGTGCCCGGCTCCACGGGTCTGGTCCATATGAACATCCGTCCGCTGCCCGACGGTTCGCTGCTCGCGCTCTTCCGCAGCCGCCGCGCGGACTCCGTATACCGGTGTACGTCGGACGACGGAGGCGAGACCTGGACGGTGCCGGAGCCGCTGGATCTGCCCAACAACAACTCGTCCCTCCAGTGCGTCGCCCTGGCCGACGGCCGTCTCGCCCTGGTGCACAACCACAGCAGCGCCGCCGATGCCACCGAGCGGCGTGTGTCGCTGTACGACGAGATCGACGACGAGGGCCTCGACAGCGGCAACGAGACGAGCCACCCGGCCCCGGACAGCGGACCGGCCCTGGACGGCGGCGCCTTCTGGGGTGCCCCGCGCGCGCCGCTCACCCTCTCCGTATCGTCCGATGGCGGTCTGACCTGGCCGGTCCGCCAAGATCTGGAGACCGGCGACGGCTACTGCCTCACCAACAACTCCCGCGACGGCCTCAACCGTGAACTGTCGTATCCGTCCGTGGCCCTGTCCGAGGACGGCACGCTGCACATCGCCTTCACCCACCACCGGCGCACCATCAAGTATCTGCGTCTGAGCCCCACTTGGGTCGGCCAAGAGCTGTCCGAGGCGTGAGCGTACTTCTGATGTGATTTCCTGGAAAGCAGTATTTCAAGGGCACGCGCTGCGTAATGTCGGGTTCCTCGCGCCCGCCCTGTTGTGCGGCGCCTTCCCCGAACAGGATGTATCCCGTCATGCCCCGTGCCCGCACAGCCGGCGCTGCCGCCGCTCTCGCGGCGGCAGCCGCCCCCCCG
>NZ_FMDK01000820.1 GCF_900091995.1 Streptomyces sp. MnatMP-M17 | reverse complement strand
GCCCACCTCCAGGAGCAGCCGCTGCTGCGGATCCATGGCGAGCGCCTCGCGAGGCGAGATCCCGAAGAATCCCGGGTCGAACTCCGGTGCCTCGTAGAGGAATCCGCCCACGCGGGTGGCGCTGCGGCCCTGGCCGTCGCCCGCGAGGACATCGAGGTTCCAGCCACGGTCGGTGGGGAATCCGGCGATACCGTCACGGCCCTCGGCAAGCAGCCGCCACAGCTCCTCCGGCGAGCGCACGCCGCCCGGGAACCGGCAGGCCATACCGACGATCACGATCGGATCGCCGTCGACCGAGGGGGCCGCCGTGGCGAGGGCGGCGCCGGGGCGGTTGGCGGCCAACCGCTCTTCGGCCGACCGCACGTCGGCCGGTTCACCGAGCAGTTCGGTGAGCAGCCGTTCGGCGAGCACCCGTGGAGTGGGATAGTCGAAGACCAGGCTGGCGGGGAGTGCGAGACCGGTCAGCTCGGTGAGCCGGTTGCTCAGCTCAACGGCGGTCAGCGAGTCGAAGCCGAGATCGCGGAAGGCCTTGTCGCCCTTGATCGCCTCTGCGCCGGTATGACCGAGCACCGCGGCGCAGTGAGTACGGACGACGCTCAGCAGCATCGCCGTACGCTCGCCCTCCGGGGCTCCGCGCAGCCGCTCCCGCAGTCCGGACGCCGCCGATTCCCCGTCCTTCCGGGCGTCCTGAATCACCGTCAGCGCATGCTTGGCAGCGGGCAGTTCGGCGAGCAGCGGGCTGGGACGCAGGCTCAGCAGCGCGGTGAGCAGCTCCGGCCGCTGGAGGTCTGCGAGGACAACGGTCGGCCGGGGCTCGGCCACCACTCGCAGCAGCGCGGAGACGGCCAGCTCGGGATCGAGGGCGCCCGAAGCGCGCTGGTGGCCCGGTCCGTCCGTACCGGCACGGGTGGGGTCCGCTCCGTTGGCCCCTCCGGCCATGCCCGCGCCGTCCCACGCGCCCCAGGCGATCGAGGTCGCCGGAAGTCCCAGCGCCCTGCGCCGCTCGGCCAGCGCGTCGAGCACCGCGTTCGCCGCCGCGTAGTTGGCCTGGCCCGGATTGCCCACCGAGCCGGCCACCGAGGAGAACAGCACAAACGCGGAGAGGCCGAGATCACGGGTCAGTTCGTCCAGCAGCAGGGCGGAGGCGACCTTCGCGCGGAAGACCGTCCCGAACCGCTCGGGCGTCAGTCCGGCCAGTACGCCGTCGTCCAGCACACCGGCCGTATGCACCACGCCTGTCAGCGGGCAGTCCGCCGGGATGGCCTTGAGTGCCCGTTCCAGTTGGTCCCGGTCGGCGACATCGCAGGCGGTGACGGTGGCCCGGGCGCCGAGCGCGGTCAGCTCCGCGAGCAGCTCGGTCGCGCCGGGCGCGGCAGGGCCTCGGCGGCTGAGCAGCACGAGATGCCGGACGCCCTCGCTCGCCAGCCGTCGGGCCACACGCGCGCCGAGCGCGCCGGTACCACCGGTGATGAGGACGGTGCCGGACGGCTCCCAGCGCTCCTCGTTCTCGGCGGAGGAATCGGCGGAGGAATCAGCGGCGGAGGCGGCGGCGGGCGCGGGCAGCATCCGCCGGCCGTAGACACCCGAGGCGCGGACCGCGAGCTGGTCCTCGTCGCCCGTGTCCGTCAGTACGGCGATGAGGCGGCGTACGGCGCGCTCGTCCAGTGCGTCGGGGAGATCGACCAGTCCGCCCCACCGCTGCGGATGTTCGAGGGCCGCGACCCGGCCGAGACCCCAGACGGCGGCCTGTGCCGGACCGGCCGGCGACTCGGCGGGCACGACCCGTACCGCGCCGCGTGTGACGGTCCACAGCGGGGCCGCGATACCGGTGTCACCGAGCGCCTGGACCAGTGCGGCGGTGGCGAGCAGTCCGACGGACACACCGGTGGCGTCCGCCGACTCGTCCAGCGCGAGCAGGGACACCACGCCCGCGACACTTCCGCTCTCCGGGACAGCGGCGGCGAGTCGCGCGGCCAGAGCGGCACGGTCGGTGGCGCCGGTCCCGTCGATGCCCTCGGCGTCCTCGGGTCCTTCGGCCGCCTTGATGTCCACTCGTACCACCGACTGGCCCAGGCCGCTGATCAGCGAGCTCACCCACGCGTCGGCGACTCCGGCCGCCGGAGCGAGCACCAGCCAGACGCCGGAGAGAGCGCCGGCCGAGGCGGTGCTGAGCGTCAGCGGCTGCCATGCCTCGCGGTAGCGCCAGGAGTCGACGGTCGACCGAAGCCTCCGCCGGGTGCGCCACGACGACAGGGCGGGAAGTACGGCGCGGAGCGAACCGCCGTCCACTTCGAGCCGCGCGGCCAGGGACTCCAGATCCTCCCGCTCCACCGCGGCCCAGAACTCCGCGTCGACCGGATCCGTACCGTCCACCGGCTCCACGCCGGCCACCTCGGGCCAGAACCGCTCCCGGTCGAAGGCGTAGGTCGGCAGATCCACCTGCCGGGCGCCCGTTCCCGCGAAGAACACCGGCCAGTCCACTGAGGCACCGGCCACATGGAGCCGCGCCACCGCCGTGACCAGCGCGGCTTCCTCACCATGGCGCTTACTGAGCGCCGGGACCACCACGGCGTCGGTGGGCAGGGACTCGCGGGCGGGCGCGGACAGCACGGTGTCCGGGCCCAACTCCAGGAAGACGGTGGCGCCTTGACCGGCGAGAGTACGGACGCCGTCCGCGAAGCGCACCGGCTCGCGGACATGCCGTACCCAGTGGTCGGCGGTGCACAGTTCCTCGGCCGAGGCGAGACCGCCCGTCAGACCGGACACCACAGGGACGGTCGGCTGACGGTATGTCAGCCCATCGGCCACCGCGCGGAACTCGTCCAGCATCGGATCCATCAGCGGCGAGTGGAAGGCATGCGAGACACGGAGACGAGTGGTCCTGCGGCCCTGTTCCGCCAGCCGGGCGGCGAGCTCCAGGACGGTGTCCTCCTCGCCGGAGATCACCACGGAGGACGGTCCGTTGACGGCGGCGATCGAGACCTGGCCGACGAGATACGGAGTGATCTCGTCCTCGGCGGCCTGTACGGCGACCATCGCACCGCCGGCCGGAAGCGCCTGCATCAACGAGCCACGGGCCACCACCAGTCGGCAGGCGTCCGCCAACGAGAACACGCCCGCGACATGAGCGGCGGCGATCTCACCGATCGAATGCCCGGCCACGAAGTCGGGCCTGACGCCCCACGACTCCACCAGCCGGAACAGCGCCACCTCGATCGCGAACAGGGCGGGCTGCGTACAGCCCGTATCGTCGAGGCGGCCGGCATTTTCGCCCCAGATGACATCCCGGAGCGAGTGGCCCAAGCCCAACTCCGGTTCCAGCAGCGCCAGTACGGAATCCAGCGCCTCCGCGAACACCGGGAACCGCCCGTACAGCTCACGGCCCATACCGAGCCGCTGCGAGCCCTGGCCCGAGAACAGCACCGCCGTCGACCGCTCGGTGCCCAGGCCCCGGGCGATCTCCGTGACGCCCTGGTCCGTCGCCAGCAGTACGGCTCGGTGCTCGAAGAGCGACCGGCCCGTCGCCAGCGAGTAGCCGATGTCCACGGCAGATCCCGACTCGGCCCGGGAGGACTCCACGGTGGACTCCCCCGCGAGGGCCTTGATCCGGGCGAGCTGGCCGTCCAGCGCCGACTCGCTCCTGGCTGATACGAGCCAGGGAACGGCACCCGGGACGGAGGCCGACGCGGCCTCCTCGGCCGGCACCGGTTCCGCCTGTTCAAGGACCACATGGGCGTTCGTACCGCTGATGCCGAAGGACGAGACACCGGCCCGGCGGGCGCGCCCGGTCTCCGGCCAGGGAACGGTGTCGGCCAGCAGTTCCACGGCCCCGGCCGACCAGTCGACATGCGTCGACGGCTCGGTGAGATGGAGTGTGCGCGGCAGAGTGCCATGGCGCAGCGCCATCACCATCTTCACCAGCCCGGCGGCGCCCGCGGCGGCCTGGGTATGACCGATGTTGGACTTGACCGAGCCGAGCAGCAGCGGCCGGCCGCTGTCACGGCCCTGGCCGTAGGTGGCCAGCAGCGCCTGTGCCTCGATCGGATCGCCGAGCGGTGTCCCGGTGCCGTGCGCCTCCACCGCGTCCACATCAGCGGGCAAGAGACCCGAGTTGGCGAGCGCCTGCCGGATCACCCGCTGCTGTGCGGGACCGTTCGGCGCCGTCAGCCCGTTGGAGGCGCCGTCCTGGTTGACCGCGCTGCCCCGGACGACCGCCAGCACCCGGTGGCCGTTGCGCCGCGCGTCGGACAGCCGCTCCAGGACCAGTACGGCCGCGCCCTCGGACCAGCCGGTGCCGTCGGCCGAGTTGGAGAACGCCTTGCACCGGCCGTCGCCCGCCAGCCCGCCCATCCGGGAGAAGCCGGCGAAGTTCGCGGCGGTGGTCATCACCGTCACACCGCCCGCGAGGGCGAGCGAGCACTCACCGCCGCGCAGCGCCTGGGAGGCGAGATGCAGCGAGACGAGCGATGACGAGCAGGCCGTGTCGACGGACATCGCCGGGCCTTCGAGCCCGAGCGCGTACGCCAGCCGCCCGGAGACGACACTGACCGCGAGGCCGGTGGTCGCGTGGCCCGCCATGTCGTCCTTGGAGCGCATGACGAGACCGGCGTAGTCCTGGCCGCTCACCCCGACGAAGACACCGGTACGGCTGCCGCGCAGGGCCGCCGGATCGATTCCGGCGCGTTCGGCCGCTTCCCAGGCGACTTCGAGGAGTACACGCTGCTGAGGATCCATCGCCAGTGCCTCACGCGGCGAGATCCCGAAGAATCCGGCGTCGAAGTCGGCTACGTTCCGCAGGAATCCGCCCTGGCCCTCGGCGGCGCCGATGGACGGATCGCTCTGCCAGCCTCGGTCGGTGGGAAAGCCGGAGATGGCGTCCTCGCCGGAGAGGACCAGCTCCCAGAGTCCTTCGGGCGATTCGACACCGCCTGGGAAGCGGCAGCTCATTCCCACGATGGCGATCGGATCGTCGGTGGTGCCCGCGCTGTCGGCGGACTCGCGCGCGGTGACGGCCGCGACACCGTCCACGGTGCCGTCCACGCCGACCAGTTCGGCCAGCAGATGGACGGCGAGCCGCGCGGGCGTAGGGTAGTCGAAGATCAGGGTGGCGGGCAGCGTCAGTCCGGTGGCCGAGGAGAGACGGTTGCGCAGTTCGACGGCCGTCAGCGAGTCGAAGCCGAGCTGCCGGAACTCCCGTTCCACGGCGATGGCCTCGGGCGAGGAGTGCGCGAGGACGACGGCGGCCTCGGTACGGACGAGATCCGTGAGCAGCCTGGGCCGTTCGTTCTCGCGCAGCGCGGCCAGCCGCTCGACCAGGCCCGCCCGGGACACGCTCGCGGCGCCGCTCTTGGCGG
>NZ_FMDK01000444.1 GCF_900091995.1 Streptomyces sp. MnatMP-M17 | reverse complement strand
GGTTGGCGTAGTGGCGGGTGAGCTCCCAGAACCTGGGGTGGTTCTCGCCGAGCAGGGCCCGCCATACATTCATCGCACGCTCGCCGAGCTTGATGCCAGCGTGGTATTCACCCGAAAGGTACATATAGTGGAGGCAGTTGAGGACAAGCAACTGGGCGGCAGCATCCTTGCTTTTCAGTACGTCCGAGTGCTCCAGGTGCGGAACGATCTCCGCATACCTGGGCCACAACCGGGTGTCCTCTGGTCGCCGCGGATCCGCGGCGACCAGCGCCTGGCGGACGACATCGTTGAACTCAAGGCGGTCCTCGCTGGGCATGTCGGCATGGACGATCTGATGGACCATGCGGTGCAGGTAGAGGGTCTCGCCGCTGGACTCGTCGGACTCCAGGCGCACCATCGAGTACTGGCGCAGCCGGTTGATGGCCCTGTTCCACAGCAGCGGGTTGTCGAGCAGCCCGGAAAGTTGCTCGGGCAGGTCGTCGTGCGGCATCTCCTTCAGCAGGCGCACGGGGATGGAGCCGGGCGCGAAGAAGGTGCACAGGCGGAGCAGGTCGACGGACTCGGGGACGGTCTCGTGGAGCTTGTTCAGCAGTATCGACCAGGCGGTCTGGAAGGCCAGTGGGAAGTCGGCAGAGACCTTGACGACGTCCTGGTCGATGCCGTGCTCCAGCAGCCCGATGTAGTCCTTGACGGACAGGTCGGAGTCGTTGAGCCAGCCAGCCGTTTGGGCCATCAGCAGGGGTAGGTCCTCCAGCGCCTCGGCGAGTTGGTCGGCCTCCGCCTCGGTCAGGCGGGGGGCGCGGCGGCGGATGAAAGCGATTGACTCGCCACGGCCGTAGACGGGGACTTCCAGGAGTTTGCTGTTGTGTTCGCTCCACTCCGGATTGCGAGAGGTGATCAGCACATGCCCCGGGCCGGTGGGGACGAGGTCCCAGATCTGGTCGGGTTCGTCGGCGCCGTCGAGGATCAGCAGCCAGCGGCTGTACGGTTCGCCGCGCCGCAGCGCGTCCCTGGCGGCCCGCAGCCGCTCCCCGTACTCGACACCGGTGGACAGGCCGAGCGCGGGGGCGAGTTCGGCGAGTTTCTGGCGGCAGGTGACCCGCTTGTCGGCGGAGACCCACCACACCACGTCGTACTCCGCGCCGAAGCGGTTCGCGTACTCGGCGGCGAGCTGGGTCTTACCGACCCCAGACATGCCGTGCAGCGTCAGCACGCCGGTGCCGGGTTCGCTGCCCTGAAGAGTGTTGTAGGCGTCGTTCAACAGCGGTTCGCGGCCGGTGAAGCGGGTGTTGCGGCGGGGGACGCCGCCCCACACCTCGGGCGCGGCGGACGGGAAGCGCGGCCCGCGCTTGTTTCCGATGGCGTCCGGTATCGGTTCGTAGGGCAGGTCGAGGCTAGCGAGAAGACGTCGCTCGGCCTCGTCAGCACTCTTCGTGTTGGTCAGGTCCGCGGGAGCGAGGTTGGAGGTGGCTGGGGGCACCGATGCCGTGGTGACCGAGACGGCCGCGAAGCGGGACGGCTCGGGTGCCACGACCTCGCGCAGGGCCGCATTCCACTCCTCGTGGGTGCGCGGGCCCAGGTGGAGGTACCACTCGCTGATGATGATCAGAACCTTGCCCTCGGCCGCCAGTTTCAGTTTGCGCAGCAGATCCACAAGAGGAGCGTCCGCTGGCGGGTCCCACCGCTGGTACGCAACTCGATGCCCGCGCCGCTCCAGACGGTCCCCGATCCAGACCGCCCAGGCGCGGTTGAACCCGGCGAAGCTGATCGTGACGGCACTCGCGGCCGTACTGGGCTGTCTGGAGACGTCGGCCGGGGCAAAGGCGGTGGTCACAGAGTTGTCCGCAGTTGTCGCGAACAATGGGGCTGGGCCTTGCATACGATCCGGCTGCGTGCTCCTGGCGTCATCCGCAGCCGATGATGTTCTCCCGCGAATTGAGATCGTCTGGTTGCCTGGGGTCAGTTCGGCGACGCGCAGACCGAGGTCTTCAGCAGCTTCCTGGACGGCGTCGTACTCCCGGTCCAGGGCGAACCGCACCTTCTCAAGCGCATTGTCCACGACGTCGAGGTCGGCCTCGTCCGGCTGCGGCTGTGGGAGAGGAACGGGCAGCAGGAGGCCGGAAGTGTCCCCGGGCGGGGACGCAGCCTCGGTTTGCGCGCTGAGTGCCGCAAGCTCGGCTTCCAGTTCGTCGATCCGCCGTGCTGCATGATCGGCAACTTTCTGCGCTCTGTCCCTGTCGCTCTCGGCACGGGATAACTGCGTGCGCAGTTGCAGTTCCTGCTGCTCCGCTCGATGCAGCGTCTGCTCCAGGCCATGGCCATCGGATCTCTCGCGGACCGCATAACGGTTGAGGGCGTCGATTCGCCGGGTCAGTTCCAGGACCTTCGCTTGGGCTTGGCCGAGCATGCCGAACAGGTACGTGGCAATCAGCAGTGCCTGGTGGCGGGCTTGCTCGCTTGCCTCGAAGGCGCGGCGGGCCCGGTTGAGTTCCTCGTATGCGGCAAGGGCCTGCCGCTGCGTTTCCAGGACCTCGCGTGCTGTCACCTGCGGGCCGCTGCCGTCTGTGGCCGTGGGTGCGCTCTGTGCTCGGTGCCATAACTCCTTAGGCCCGGTCAGCCGGAGGGAGCCGGCGTCGCCGTCGTCGTCGGGGAAGCAGACGTCTGCGACGGCCTCCACCAGATCCCACGACAGACCCTCACCGGCCAGCTGTGCCCTCAGCTTGCGCAGGGTCGGCAGCTGACCGCTGGTGAAGTGGTCGACCGTCAGTCGCTGATGCAGGATCCGTACGGGCACCTTGGCCTCATCCAGCCACGAGCGGAGCATCCCGATGAGTTCGTTAATCTCCGCGCAGGTTCCGCGTGCCGGACCCCACGGCCGCCCTGTCCGAGCCTGCTCCCCCACTGCCCAGCCTCTCCGCTCAGTTGTTCCGGAACAACCCCCGGCTTATGTATGCCACAACATCCAACTGCTGGCACCTGGAAGTACGTCGGGAAATCGTGTACCCGAAGCCGATCCAACAGCCCAACTCCAGGTGGTGTTAAGCGTGTTCCCCGACCGAACCACGATGGTACTGATCCTGCTCTCCATCGTGCTGTCGCTGTCCCTGGCCGCCGGCATCACCGCCGCTGCCCTGGCCCGCTGGGACAGTTCAAGCATTCCCACAGCTCTCGCCCGCGCAGGTGTCGCCTTCGGCAGCACCCTCTCTCTGGGCATCGCGTTCATCGCCCTGGTCATCGCCGCCTGGCCGTAGATCGGAGGTCACGCTCGATGGTGGCCCCGACTGTCAGCGCGGGCGGCGAGGAAGGCGCCCAGGTGGTTGCCGGTGAGGTCCTGCGGCCTCGCTGGCGGGACGGGCAGCTTCGCCAAGAAGCGCATCAGTCGGCCCAGGCTCCGGCAGACGCTGGTGGCCGAAGACAGCGTGCGTCGACCGCCGTCGGGCCCGGGGTCGAGAACGTCACGCTCGCAGGCCGCGACCACGTGGTCGACAGCCGGGCAGTGCCCCCACTCGCTGAGCAGCGCCCCGGCCGCCCAGACCAGTGGCGCACCGACCGCCCGCCGCTGGTCACCCGGCCCGAGGCCGCCGCCCTCGTCGGAGCCACGCCCGAAGCATTCTCGCGAGCCATCAAGCGAGCGACCCAGCAGCCCCGCACGGCGGCCGGCACGGTACGGCACCCGATGACCGTCGTGATCACCACGGCCCACTGGTACGACCCGCTGCGCTGCATCGAGTGGTGGCACTCACGCTCGGGGCACGGGCCGGGTCGAGGACACAAGACCCCTGTCACCTCCGGCTGACCGGGTACGGAGAACGCTGCGGTCCGGCTGCCGGGCGACGGAGGAATTGCCTCCGTGGCCCTGGGTGTTCGCGTTCACGCCCTCGAAGGTCGCTGCGGCACGGCTGACGTGTGGCGCCCGGCTCGGGTTACCGGAGTGAATGAGTGCGGCGCAGGACGAGGCGGCAGAGTCGCTGGCGTCATGGCACGACAAACGGAGGGCGCTCCTCATGCTCGACTTGGCCGCACGGGGTACCTGGCGGGCAGCAAGATCGACGGCGCGTTTTCCATGGCGACGAGGGCACTAAGTATCGGGCGAAGCCTTCCCCCGGAGCATCACGCCACGTACGACGGCCTGCTGGGACACACCGTAGAGGTGGACTCCACCCGCTTGCCGGAGTCGTCATCGGAGGCACTTCAGGCAGGCAGCGAAATCCTCGTATGTTTGTGGCAGGTTCAGTTGGGGTCTGGCCCAAGTTGTGTGAGCTGACTACGTGTTGTAGTCGTTGATCTTGGTTGGGCTGGTTCGGAAGTCGTCTTGATCTGGTTCCTCGTTCGGCTGGTGTGGCTGACATTCGGTCGTCGTGAGCGAGATGTCGTCCTTGGTGCAGGAGTTGTTGTTTCCGGCGGTCGCGGGTGTGGCGGTCGTGTCCGTGGATACGGGCGGCGGGGAGGTTCATGTCAAGGCCCGGTGCACGGTGGCTGGTGCCGCCTGTCCGGAGTGCGGGGGCTGGTCGGAGCGGGTGCACGGCTCCTACCTGCGCTTTCCGGCGGACCTGCCCAGCGCGGGACGGCGTGTGGTGCTGGCTCTGCGCGTGCGGCGGTTCGCCTGCGCGGGTCCGTCGTGTCCGCGGCGGACGTTCGCCGAGCAGGTATCGGGCCTGACCCGGCGGCACGGCCGGGCCACTGAGCGGCTGCGTGCGGCGATGGACACCATCGGGCTGGCCCTGGCCGGCCGGGCCGGTGCCCGTCTCGCTGAGCGCATGGGGATCACGGCGAGCCGCAGCACGCTCCTTCGCCGCGTGATGGACCTGCCCGACCCGCCCGGCACCCATCCGAGGGCCGTCGGCGTGGACGACTTCGCACTCCGCAGGGGGCACGTCTACGGAACCGTGATCATCGACGCCGAAACGCACCAGGTACTGGATCTGCTGCCCGAGCGGGACGCGGCCACGCTTGTTCCGTGGCTGGCCGGGCACCCGCAGATCGAGGTCATCTGCCGTGACCGTTCCGGTGCTTACGCGGACGCGGCGGCTTCCGCCGCGCCCCAGGCCACGCAAGTGGCCGATCGCTTTCATTTGTGGCAGAACATCGCCAAGGCGGCGGAGAAGACCGTCGCCGCCCACCGCGCGCGACTGCACGATCTCCCGCCTGCCATCCCTGAGCCGGAACCCGAATGGGAGACGCCTGCCGAACCGGTCCGCAGGAAGGCGAACCGCCGCCCGGGAAGTTCGCCGAGCGTGCCCGCGCCCACCATGCCCTGGTCCACGAGCTGCTGGCCCAGAACATGGGACTGCGGGAGATCGCCCGTCACCTCGGCTGGGGACGCCACACCGTCCAGCGGTATGCACGTGCCGCCTGCTGGCAGGACATGGTCACAGGGCGAAAGCGCCAACAGCCCAGCAAGCTGGATCCGTTCAAGCCCTACCTGGAACACCGCTGGCTCGAAGCCAACGGCCGCGTGACCGTCCTCGCGCTGCACCGGGAAATCACCGAACGCGGCTTCCGTGGCAGCTACTCCACCGTGAACCAGTGGACGCGCCGGGCCCTGACACCTGCGGACGGCTCCTCGCTACCGCCCGCCGCACCGTCCATTCCGGGCAGACCACGTCGCACCTCGGGTAGGGCTTCCCGGCGTCGACTGTTCGACAGCTTCGGGTCCAGCGGGTGAACCGCATGGGCCGGCCCTGATGGCCGGCCCTCCCGGGCGGTTGCTCGCGCATAGACGCTGGTCAACGTGCGCGTCGGAGGTGCGTGAACGGCCCTGCGGGCAGACGCCGCAGAGCGTTCCGGAGACCCGAGGGGCGGCTCTGAGAGGCTAGCTCGTATTTCCTGATGAGTTCGAGGACTGCGGAGCCGGCGATCCGTTCCTCCTCCTCGTCGTAGGCGGCAATGACATTTACTCCGCCGTCTGCGACGAATCGCTCGATCATGGCCACGCCGAGGCCGGGCATCAGTGTCTGGAGCAATGACAGCTCAAGCGGGCGGCCGTGTCCGTACCACTCATGAGCGAGAGCGTGGAGGACGGCGTGCTGAGTCTGATCCGACGTCGGCTGCACAGGAAAGAGGACCCGCGTGAATCCCGGGCTGCTCAGCCGCAGGCCGCAGGACGTCTCCGGTACCCGCATGTGCTCGGGCTGGGTCGTGACCAGGATCTGTCCTCCGTGCACCCGCTCCATGCTGGAGACCAGTTGGAGAATGGTGAACGGCGGGGGAACTGGCAGGTCAGCCAGCCCGGCCCTCTCGTTGCTCAGTTGGCTTGGTGACATGCGGGGCCTCGTGGTGCTCACATACGGGCGAAATGCGGCAGGAGTTCCGTGGTGCCGGTGCGCGAGCTGATGATCTTCAGCCTCAGCGCGGACCGTTTCCTTCCAGAACTGGTGAGACGCGGGCAGGGGCACTGCGGTGCCCAGCCCGACGGTGCCGTGCGGCACGGGACCGAGCACCGCAGCATCCGGGAGCGGCATCTGCGGCGTTGCGCCGGTGTTGACGGACACGTCAGCACCGGCGCGGAGGCTCACCCCCAGTCGGAGTCGCCGGCGACATCTTGCGTGTTCAACGGCGTGACACCCCAGTCACTGTCGCCCGGGAGCGCGTCGGCAGCGGAAGCGGACCATTGCGCTGCTGGCCGGACGGTCTCACTCGTGGCGCTGACGGTGGTGAAAGCCAGGCCGGAAAGTGCGGCTGCCAGTAGCAGCGATACCGCTCCGCGGGATCCGGATTTCATGAAGGTCATCCTTCTGCTCCTCTGCACGACGGGAGTCTGGGCCATCCGAGGTACGTGAGCCCAGGTGTTCACCGGGCCGGACCAAGCTCATCCGGTGCGGCTACCTAAGATCAAGCGGTCGGCTTGTCGTACGTACGTAATTACGCACTGTGGAAGGGATGAATCATGCCGGACCCGGCCAATCCGGATGTCGCTGATCTTGATCTCACCCTGACGGACGAGGACCTCGAGTGCTACGGCAAGGTCGGCCGGCAGGAAGAGGTCGCGGCCGATGACCCGAGTCTTCAGCGGCTCATCGCCCTCGGCGTGGTCATCCCGAACGCCTGGCTCCCGGGCCGACATGTGCTGGCCGATCTCCGCAGCGCCGAGATCCAGCTACGAAAGACGGCGGAGGGGTCCGCGGTGGCGGCCCTTGCCCGCATGGGGAGGATCCCCGCTCTCATCCACCGTCTGGAACGAGAACAGCCTCGCCACAACCCGGAAACCAGAATCGAGTTCCTGCCCGGTGTCGACATCCCCAACGATGCCATCTCCCGTGCGACGAACGGCGCCCGGCACGAGCAGCTCTCCGCCCAGCCGAGCCTGCGCCGGCCTGAAGTCCTCGACCGGGCCTTCAAGCGTGACAGCAAGACGCTCCAGCGAGGCGTCCGCATGCGGATCCTCTACCCGGTCAGTTCCCGCAGCAACACCCACCTCCACGAGTACGTGGGCAAGGTGACCGCTCTTGGCGCAGAGGTGCGCACCACAGAAGAAACGTTTTCGCGCATTGTCATCATCGACCAGGAGCACGTCTTCTTCGAGGAGGGCGGGGTGCCCCGTGACCCCTCGCTCGGGGCCTGGCACGTCCGTCATCCCGGCGTGATCGGGTACCTCATCGAGCAGTACCGGCTCTTGTGGGAGCGGGCCCATCCCTGGTATGGGACCGAGCTGAGCTCCGAGACTGCCATCTCGACACCGTTCCAGCGGTCGATTCTGTGGGAACTCGTGAACGGGCTGGACCAGCAGCAGATCGCCAAGCGTCTCCTCGTCAGCAGCAAAACGGTCAATACCGCGCTCAACGACCTTCGTAAGAAGCTCGGCCTCAAGACGCCGTACCAGGTGGTCGCCTGGTGGATGGCGTCGGAGGAGCGCCGCCTCGAGGCTCCCCGGGCCGCCCGGCTACGCCAGGATCCGGTGAACGAATGAGCGCTGCGTCCGTTGGAGGAGCAATGCGGAGATCGGCGTTCGGCCGGGCCGGTCGTTCATGCCGTCAGGATCCGGGGAGCCTCCCCGCGTGTGGCCTCGGCCGGGGCCCAGGCGCTTTCCTCAAGAGACGCGCGGAGCCGTCGGCGTTCTGCCCCGAGGCGGCAGGGCAGCCGCGTCACCGACTCGGGCCTTTCCTGCGGCGGCGCGTATTGGGTGCTGCGGCCGCTTGGCCGATGGGGGCGCCGGGCAGGCGAGCGCCTGGTCCTCCTCGCACCTCTTCGATGGTGGTGACCCGCAGAGCGGCCCGCCGTTGGCCGGCCCAGCCTGATCCGTAGGCCTCCGGGGCATCGACGGTTCGGACATGGTGGAAGCCGAGGTTCTGGTAGTACGCGTGTAGGCGGGTGTTGGTGGTCCAGGCGTCGAGACGTAGCCAGGTGGCCCCGGCGCGTGCGGCGCGGTCGCCGCACCAGTCGAGGAGTCGGGCCCCGAGGCCGGTGCCTCCGCCGGGTTGGGCGAGGGTGAGCTTGTGGACGTAGAAGGCAGCTTCCCTCGCTTCGGTGTCTGTCCAGAGGACGGGATCGGCCTGTCTGTCCAGGGTGACGGTGGCTATGGGGTCCGTAACGGGGTTGTCATGCACCAGGTAGACGTGGCCGGCTTTGACGCTGGCGAGGAGGAGCTCGTCGGGGTAGGGGGTGGACCACTGGTCGCTGCCGCGTGCCGCGAGCCAGGCTGCGGCGGCGGTGCGGAACCGCTTGAGACGGGGGACGTCCGCTGTGGTGGCCGTGCGGATGATCACTCGGTGTCGCCGTCGGAGTGGTCGGGCTTGGTGCGCTCGTACACGACCGTGTTACGTCGGCGGGGCAGCGTGAACCGGGTGACCTGGACGGGGGTCCCGTCGCGGTCGAAGCCGGTGGAGGTCAGCTGGATGGCCGGCAGTGAGTTGCCGTCGCCGATCGCCAGGCGCCTGTTCTCCTCCTCGGTGGTCATGCGGGGCTCCAACTCGTCGATGGCGCGGACGAGTTCGTGACCGAGCTCGGCGAGGACGGTGTTGGTCCCGCGGGCGACGCTGCCGGGAAGGAGCCAGTCGGTGCCGTCGACGATGCGCAGCGGCACGAAGGAGTCGTCGGTGTGCGCCGGGACGCCGTCGACGATGTTCGTGCGTCGGCGTACGCCGACGTGTTCTCCGGGGCGCAGCCCGAGTTTGTTCCTGATCTCGTCGTCGGCCCGCATGACCTTGACGTCGTCCATGCGAGAGGTGCCCGCGCGGGCTGCGGCGCGCACGAGCCGGGTGTAGATGTCGGAGTCCGCACTGTCGCGGTCGAACTCTTGCTGGGGCGCGAAGATGAGCGGTTCCCAGTTGCGGATCATGGCGCCGTGAGGGGCACCGGGGCGCGTGTGCACCAGCCCCTCCCCTTTCAGCCTCTCGATGACGCGGCCCATTGTCTGCCGGCTGAGGCCGTAGGCAGCGGCGAGCTCGCCGGCGATAGGCAGGCGGCCGGGGCTTCCGTCGGGCTGCCGGAACTCACCGTCAAGGATCCGGCGGTGAAGGTCGGCCGTGACGGTATCGACTGTCCACGGACGATCGGGGCTGGTGCGTTTCATGCGCGCACCCTACAACCTGACACGACAGCTGTATGACCGGGCGCATGCCGGAATGAGCCTGCGGTTGCAGTCTTTTTCCGGGCAGCGTGCGCGGCTGATGCGCCGTCATCCCAAGCTGTCAAGACAGCTCTTGACGTCTGCCGGGCGATCCCCTACCGTCTCGATCGTCACCAAGCTGTCTTGACAGCTTGGAGTGGCGTGATCGATATCCACCAGAAGCTCACTGTTTGCCGCCTGTAGATATGGGCTCGAATTCGAGCACCAGTTCCTTTTGCTGGCTCTCGGAGCCCTGGTGTACCGCCGGGCGTCTCCGTCTCAGAGGAAGCGGCTGGTTCGTGAGGTACGGGCACCGACGACCGCGGCCGCTTGTGGCAGGGAACCACCGCTTCACCGACCACGACGACAAGGAGAACTTGATGGACTGGCGTCACCACGCCTCTTGCCACGACGAGGACCCCGAGCTGTTCTTCCCGATCGGCAACACCGGCCCCTCCCTGCTTCAGATCGAGGAGGCGAAGGCTGTCTGCCACCGCTGCCAGGTGATGGAGACCTGCCTCCAGTGGGCCCTGGAGACCGGTCAGGACGCCGGCGTCTGGGGTGGCCTGAGCGAGAACGAGCGCCGCGCGATGAAGCGCCGTGCCGCCCGCAAGCGTCCGCGCAGCACGACCGTTTGATCCCGTCCTGCACACCTGCGCTGGTAGGCGCATGCATGAGCTCCACACCGTAACACCGACGTAGGAAGTCGAGCCCGGTGAAGCAGCCCTGGCATAAGCCCTGTCCGGCCGATGCTGCTTCCCGGGCCGGAGAGCTGCCCCTCCTTCAGCCCGAACCGACCGCCCTCACCCAGCGAGGAGTCCGAACAATGGCGCAGTTCTGTAAGCGTCCGGCCCGCGTCATGCCGCGGGCCAACCGGCCGAGTACCGCGTACAGCAAGACCATCGCCAGAGCGGTCGCCCCCGAGACCCGTAGCCAAGCGGCCGTGGCCGCCGGTGCGCTGCTGACCAGTCTCCATCCGGCGGCCGCTGCCGGGGCCACTGCGGAGGAGCGGTGACCCCCGACCCCGCCGCGCGGCCTGTTCGTGCCAGCCTGACCGAATACCTGACGATGGCCCGCAGCCGCCTCGGGCACATGAGCCCGGCCGAACGCCGCGTCAAAGCGGCCGTGGCCGGACGTGACACCCTCCGCTACAACCTCACGCTCGACCTGGGCCGCATGAGCCAGGACGAGCTGGTCCTGGCGGCCATGGAACTGCGCGGCGCACTGGCGCTGCTGCTGAGCGTCACCATCCCGGCCGCGACCCCGCCGTCTACCGCAATGAACGACGACGATCTGATAGCCCAGGTCTTCGATCTGATCAGTGACGCCGCCCCACTTCACGCCCAGATGCATCTTCACCTCGACCGGGTACTGTCCGAGCCCCTGATGGAGACTCTACTCAAGGGCATCAACGCCTCCCGGACGCAAGGCTTCGGCAAGTGCGTGGAGGCCATCGGCCACTGCGGAACCACCACCGTCCGCATCACTGCCCTGGCCGCTGCGGAGGGCACGCAGTGACCCGTCACGAACCGGACAAGCCCCAGGTCGGCCGGGCCCTGACCGGTCCGGCCGCCCGAGCGCCGCCGGGCGAGGCAGCTCCGCCAGCCGTACGACCGTGCGCAAGCAGTACCGCCGCGCGCGCACCTGACGCCCCGTGAGCGCAGGAGCCCTCCGCCGTTTCGCGATAGCCAACTTCAGCCGACGCTCGCAGGCGAGAGCAAGCCTGCCGGGCGCCCGGCAGGAGCAGATCGCATGCCCTTCACAAGCCTGTCCGACAGCCCTTCAGCGGGTCGCTGCGCGGCACCCCCTGCCCCGGCGGCTGCCCCGGTCCCGTCCGCGGCG
>NZ_FMDK01000235.1 GCF_900091995.1 Streptomyces sp. MnatMP-M17 | reverse complement strand
TCCGCCACCCAGGCGGACCCGGATCGGCAGGATTGATCACGACATCACACAGGCCCTAGGGCCTCTCGTTTGGATCTTGCCGGGCTCGCGTGCCCTGGCGGGCAATTCGTGCGTGTGGGGCCCATGGCCCCGGGCCGGACGGTCCGGGGCCACGTCGGCGGACTCGTGCGGCCCGCAAGGCTTGTCAGAAGGTGGGCTGGTCGAGTGCCCAGAAGCCGCGGAGTTGGCTGGAGTTGGCGGCAGGGGCCCTGTGGCCGCGGTCAGCTGCCGAAGAAGACGCCGAACTCCTCGTACAGTTCGGTGGAGACGCGTTTGGGCGCCCGCACGGCGTCCGCGAGCGGGACACGCACGATGTCCGTGCTCCGCAGGGCCACCATCGTCCCGAAGGCGCCGTCCTTGATCCCTGCCACGGCGTGGAGTCCGAAACGTGTGGCGAGCCATCGGTCGTACGCGCTCGGGGTGCCGCCACGCTGGATATGGCCGAGGACCGTCGTACGGGCGTCCTTGCCCGTACGGCCCTCGATCTCCTGGGCCAGCCAGTCGCCGATACCGGACAGGCGTACGTGCCCGAATTCGTCGCGGGACTCGTCCTTCACCACCATCTGCCCGGCCAGCGGCACCGCTCCCTCCGCCACCACGACGATCGGCGCATAGTTGATCCTGAAACGGTTCTCCACCCAGACACACACCTGGTCGAGATCGAACTCCCGCTCAGGGATGAGGATCGCGTTCGCGCCTCCCGCGACGCCCGCGTGCAGGGCGATCCATCCCGAGTGGCGTCCCATGACCTCCACGACGAGGGTCCGCCGGTGCGACTCCGCGGTGGTGTGCAGACGGTCGATCGCCTCGGTCGCGATATTGACGGCTGTGTCGAACCCGAAGGTGTAGTCGGTACCGCCGACGTCGTTGTCGATGGTCTTGGGGATCCCGATCAGCTTGACTCCCTCGTGGGAGAGGGCGTTCGCCACGCCGAGGGTGTCCTCGCCGCCGATCACGACGAGCGCGTCGATCGCGTGCGCGCTCAGGGTGTCCCTGACACGGTCGACGCCGTCCTCGACCCGGAGCGGGTTGGTGCGGGAGGAGCCCAGGATCGTGCCGCCGAGCGGCAGGATGCCGCGCACGGCCGCCACGTCCAGCGGCACGGTCAGATCGTTGAGGACACCACTCCAGCCGTCCCGGAAACCGGTGAACGTCCAGGCGTACTCCTGTACGCCCTTTCGCACGACGCTGCGGATCACCGCGTTGAGACCCGGGCAGTCGCCGCCTCCGGTCAGAACTCCCACCCGCATGCCTTCTCCCTCACCCTCGCGCTCCCACCGATGCGGAGCACACGCCTCACACCGCCGTATGTCACGATCCCTATCCGGGTCCGGCACCCGGCAGCGCTCCGCGGGCCCGCCCGCCTCCGCGACGTCCGCGGGTCTCTTCGATCAGGAAACGACACACCGTTCGCCCTCGCCACTCATGCGCCCGCTCACCGGCCGGGAGCCGGTACGGGGCCTATGCGGCGGCCCGTCATCCGCGCGGGGAAGATCGACAGCCACAGTCGGCGGTCGTCGCCCGCCCAGGGGGTGGTGTACGCCTGCTGGTCCAGGCCACGGGCGGCCGCGTCGCCTGTGACGGCGTGAGCGGTGCCGACGACATTGACGCTCCATCCCTGGCGCACCGCGTCATCGACATGGTCGACCTCGAAGACGACCTCCTGGTCGGCGGCAGCCGCCGCAGCGGTGCCCGGGGCCGTTCTGTACGCCACCGAGCCGTCTCCCGCCACCACATAGTTGACGGGAACGACAGCGGGTCCGTTGTGCGTATACACGGCTACCCTGCCGACACCGTGTGTGGAGAGCAGAGCACGGCACTCCTCCGGGCTCAGCATCGCGAACTCGGGCTCGGGCGAATCATTCTGAGCATTCTGAGTTCGATCCGTCACAGTCGATCACATCCCTCGGTCTTTTCCGGATCCCCCAAGTCCTCTCCGGCCTCCCTGTCCGCTGCTCGACGCCCGCCGCTCGGTCAGTCGCCGAACGTCAGTACGTCCCGCACGGGACGGCGTGGCGTTCGAGGGCCGCGGGGCCCGTATCCCAGGCGCAGGACCATCTGGACATGGCCAAACCCGGAGACCGGGTCGCGCAACAGCCATCGCAGCTCCGGCCGTTCGAGGGCCTGAGTCGCGGGCGCGCCCGTCACTTCGTGCAGTGTGGCGAGGAGCAGGACGCGCTCCATGGCCTGCCCCACGCGCAGCCAGTCCGCCGGTCCGTCCTCCGGGGTGCTCAGCAGGACCAGCTCAGGCTGTTTCTCGAAGTCCGCCACGGGCCTGCCGGGCACCGCGCCCGTACCGGCGAAGTCGCGCGCCGGAGCTGTGCCGCCCCGCTTGCGCGGTCCGAAGGCGTAGTCGGGGATTCCCTCGGTGGGTGCGTCAGCTCCGGCGCTCCACGTCCACCGGCTCAGCTCGGCTTCCCGGTGGGGGTCCATCCGGTTGTATCCCTCGGCGTCCCGGATCAGATCCAGGACGGACCGAAGGTGCGGACCGGTGAGAAAGGTCAGTTCGGCGCCCTCCTGCCGGGCGGCCTCGCCGAGCTCGCGCCGGACATTGCCCGGCAGCTCGCGGTCCATGAAGGGGAAGCGACTGGTGTGCCGTTCATGGATCGCCGGGTAGAGCGTGGAGAGTCCGTCGCCCGATGCCACCGCCGCTGTGCCGGCCGCCGCGGAGTCGAGTCGTACGGTTGCCAGGAGCGCCGGAGTGCGAGGGTCGGGCAGCAACGCCGTCACCGGGCGGAGAGCCTGGTGCACGGCCGCGACCCGGAGATTCAGCAGTGCGGCACCGCACCCCATGTGCAGGCCGGACGTGGTGGGGTCGGAGTACGGCATGGCGCGGTCGAGGTCGGCGAAGAGCGCGAGCGTACGGCTGTCCGGGCTGTAGTGGAACCGCCAGGGCTGGGCGTTGTGCATGGAGGGTGCGGCCATGGCGTCGAAGACAAGGCCGCCCACCGTTGTTTCGTCGAGCGGGGGTGACAACACGGCTGCTCCCCGTATAGGTGATGCCCCTTCCTCCAGCGTGCTGTCGTGGCCCGGTTCGCGGCAGGGGCCGTAAGGCCCTGTTCCGGGACCTGTCGGGCCTGGAAGGAGCCCGTCCGTGCCCCTTCGTTCCGCTATGAAGGGCCGAGTGGCTCATATCGTCCGGCGGCGGCGCCGGTGACGCTGGAGGCATGGCCGCGTGACGCGGTCATGGCCGGGAGCGACGGCCAGGAGTGACAGCCATGGGGGCCATGAAGGGCCACGAAGGGAGTGAGGACATGGATCACCGCGAGATCGGTGAGCTGATGACCCACGGCGTTGTGAGTGTGCGGCCCGATACACCGTTCAAGGAGATCGCCAGGACGCTCGCGGACCACGACATCAGCGCCGTACCCGTGCTCGATGACGCCGGGCGGCCCGTCGGCCTGGTCTCGGAGGCGGATCTGCTGCGCAAGGCGGCCAACCGGTCCGATCTGTCGGGCAGAACACCGCTGCCGGACCTGGAGGCATGGGAGCGCGCCCGGGTCGAGGGAAGCACCGCCGAGGACATCATGTCGGCCCCGGTGGTCTGTGCGCACCCCGACTGGACCGTTGTGGAGGCCGCCCGCCTCATGGCGGTGCAGAAGGTCAAGCGTCTGCCCGTGGTGGACGAGACGGACACACTGCGTGGCATCGTCAGCCGGGCCGACCTGCTCCGTGTCTTCCTGCGGCAGGACCACGCCATCCGGGACGAGATCACCCACGATGTCCTGATCGGAACACTCGGCCTCGCCCCGACGGCTGTCACCGCCGATGTCAAGGAGGGCGAGGTCACACTGCACGGCACGCTGGAGGACGCCCGCCTGGTCCCCGTACTGGAACGGCTGTGCGAGAGCGTGGACGGCGTCGTCTCGGTTTCCCAGGACCTGAAGCACCCGGCCACAAGCCAGTGACCCGCGGCTGTCGATGGTTCGGTCAGCCGCCGAGCCGGAGCCGCACATGCTTGTGGCTCCGGCGGCATCGCGACCGGGCAGCGCTGGGGGCGGGCACGTGCGTGCTCGCCCCCAGCCGGGCCACCTCGCGTGTCAGACCGTTCGGAGGCCGATCCGCGGCGGCTGCCCGCCGGTGTTGGTGACGGTTACTTATCGCTGTGCTCGACCGGCACGACCTGGATGGTCTTCGAGGTCGTGACCGGCGCGAGCGAGCTGTCGTCGGTGTAGGCACGCATGGAGTCGTTCGTCACTGCCACGGTCACCGACCCGGGCCGCAGCGCGGTGAGCATCCGGGTCTGCGGGTCGAGGATCGCGACCTTGCCCCGGCGGCGGGCGTCGTCGACGGCGTTCTTCCCGCTGCCGATCGCCAGGTTGGACGAGCCGCTCCAGTCGACCGACACCGGGTACCGCAGCGGCACCACACGCGAGCCTGTCGACACTCCCTGCGGCTGCACGATGCTGCCCGAGAGCTGCGCCGTGTTGTCGATCTCAACCGTGGCCGGGGTGTTGAGCGTGATCGACTGCGCGAAGGCGCGTACATCGGCCTTGAACCACTGCTGTGTCGCGTCCCGGCTCGCGTCGACGGACCAGTCGACCCAGCCGGTGAAACCGCCGCGGTCCGGCGTGCCGTACGGGTCCTTGCCGGAGGACGGAAGAACCGTATAAGGCACACCCTCAAGGCGGTGGACGTTCGCGATCTGGGCGTGGGAGCCGACCATCGCGGCACCCTTGTGTGAGGAGTCACGGAAGTCCGTGAGCATGTTCTCGATGAGCGCGGCCTCGTCGCGGTCGCCGAGCCGGCTGGACTTGGAGTCGGCGGGGTCGTCCACCGGGTGGTGGGCGAACACCATGACGTTGCGCACCGACTTGTCCTTCTCGGCGTCGGCGAGCGCTTCCCGCATCATCGGGAGCTGGTCCCACGCCGTCCCGCGCAGCGATCCGAGGGAGCTGGCGAGCAGGATGAACCGCGTGCCCTTGTGGTCGAACGTCCGGTACGGCCGGCCGAACTCGGTGGTGAAGTTCGTCAGGTCGCTCTGGACGTTGTTGAGGCCGTAGGACTCGTGGTTGCCCGGCACGTAGTAGCACGGGATCGAGCCGGCCTTCGGGTCCGGCGTGCTGTCCGGTGCCGGCTCCTGACCAACCGGGATGAGGTCGCACCCGGCGTCGGTCAGCACCTGGCGGGCGAGCGCGAGGTCCTGCGGCAGGCCGCGGTCGGTGATGTCACCGTTAAGGACGAGCAGGTCCGGGTCGGTCTTGCGGATCCGCTGGATGGCGGCCGTCGCGACCTGGGTCAGTGCCGGGTTGTCGGCCGTGAACTGCACGTCCGACAGCGTGGCGAACTGCCACGTCTTGCGGCCGACGAGCAGCGAGCCGTCGTCGGAGACGATCGGGTCGGTCTGGAGGTCGGGCTGGGCGGGCAGGTCGATCGACGTCGGGACGTCGGCCTCGATGCGGTCCAGGACGAACGTGCCCGCCTTCTGCTGGGCGACATTGGTGTTGATGCCCTGGAAGCTTGAGATCGCGATCGGGAACGCCACGGTCGCGGGCACCGTGAACGTGGCGTTCTGCCAGTCGCTGCTCGCGGTCAGGGCGGTGCCGTAGACGCCGCCGCTCTTGCCGGCCGCGTCGGTGTAGCCCAGGTAGGTCAGACCGCTCGGTACGCTGATGCTCGACTTGATCCGCACCCGCACGCGCAACGGCTGGCCGGGAACCGGGACGCGCTGGGCCGTCGATGCCGCAGAGATGCCCACGTTGCGCATCGCGTTGAAGTCGATCCGCAGGCCGTCGGGGTCCGCCGAGAACTTCGTGGCCGCGGTGCTGTTGTTGCGCCAGCGGGCGAGCACGTCGTCCTCGAAGTCGTAGACCGTCCTGGTCTGAACGCCGACCGTGATCGGGAGCTGGACCGACTTGCCGGAGACCGAGAGCTTGAGGATCGTACTCGCGTTGGCGAGCGGGATGACCTTCAGCTTGCCGTTCGCGGGCCGGACGTCGACGACGCTGTGGTCGTAGTCCAGCGCGAGGTCCCGCGGGTCGATCGGGGCGGTGTAACCCTGGGCGTCGCGGCCGGTCACGGAGACGGTGGCCGCCTGCTCGGGCGTCGCGCGTCGGCCATCGACAGGAGCTGGGACGACAGCTCCACGCTGTTGAGCGGGCCGAGGACGGTGACCTTCGCGTCCTCGTGCTCGCCGCCCACCTGCGCCTTGACCTTGATCGTGCCCGCCTCGGCCGGGGCCATGAGCGTGCCGTCCTCGACGGACGCTTCGTCCGCGGACCACTGCACGGACTTCTGGTCGACCGGCACCGGGGTCTCGTGCTTGTCGAGGCCCCGCACGACGAGTGCGCGGCGCAGCCCCGGGAAGACCTTCATGTCGCCGTCAGCCGACGCCGCACCCGGCGCGGGCTTGACGAGGATCTCGTGCAGCTTGCCGTCGCCCTTCGCGACGAACACCCCGACGCCGTTCGGGTCGTTGCGCTCGTGGCCGTCGGACGGGACGTTGCGGACGGTCGCGTCGTCCTCGCCGAGCGCGCGGGCGACCATCGTGGTCGAGCCGCCGCCATCGAGGTTGACCGCCGTCTCCACGCCCATCGCGGCGAGGTCACGCGCCTCCTTGTCGATCCCGACGCCGCCCTTGCCGGTGCCGCCCGGGCCGTCCCAGGTGGCGAGCACGAGGGTACGGCCGCCGTCCTTGAAGCCGAGCGCGGTACGCGGGGCGATCGAGGTGTCGAGGCCCTTGACGACCTGGCCGCCGGAGACGACGGTGCCGCCGTGTCCGATCGCGAACCGCATCGTCTTGGCAACGTTGTCAGCGAGCCCGTAGCTGAGCGTCGCCGGTAGGTTCACGGTCAGGAACTGCGCGTCGTACCAGCCCTTCTGGTCGAGCGCCTTCACATGCTTCAGGTTGATCCCCGGACCGATCTTCTCGGCCGTGTTGATCAAAGGGATCCCGCCGGTGACCGGCGCGGGCCGGCTGTCGTCCGCGTACGCGACGGCAGGTGCGGCCGCCAGTGCGGTCGCCGTGGCGAGCACCACCAGCAGTGGCCTCGTATACCGATGGTTCAAGACCATCAATCTCATTGGAACCTCGGGTCAAAAGATGACGCGGAGGCAGAACAGCCCCCGCCACGCCCAGTTCAACGGGCGCGCACCCGAGTAGAAAGATCAACTGAGAAGTACGGATGACGCCATCACGAGCCCGCAATGAACCCTCGCTGTGAAGTCGCACCTTGACGACCTGGCGGGTTCTTGGCGACGGCGGGGTATCCGGCCTGTACCGGAAGTCCCTCGGTGCGTCGGTGCGTTGTGGCTGACCGGATCTCGTTCGAGGAGTGGCACGGAAGGTGCTCCAGGTCCCCCCGACCACCGCCTGCTCCCCAGTGCCCGGGGCATCGCAGGTCCGACAGGGGCACTGAATCAAGCGGGCGGTGGTCAGGGCCGCGACGGCATCGCGGGTGCCCGAACAAAAGGTCGACCTTGCTGTATCGGGCAATCACGGAGAACAGTCACCGGGCCGCGCTGTTTCTCGGCAGCCGCCGCGGTTCCACGGTCCTGCTGTCAGGCCCAGGGATCGAAGGCGATGCCGGACGGCTTGGAGGCGTTCAGGAGGTTCCGGAAGCGGTCGTCCTTGTCCGTGGTCTTGATGGTGGCCGACCCGAAGTCCGCGTTGTTCAGGCGGTCCCGCAGAGAGGTGCTGGGCCACCCGTTCCAGTCCACGATGGGGGGCTGGCGCCAGTTGTGGTAGTGGTTCTCCGCCGGCTCGTCGTTACCGTTGGCAAGCCGGAAGAAGTGGGTGCCCAGACCGTCCTTGTGGTAGACGACCTTGGGGTGGGAACCGTCGAAGCGCACCTGCGAACGCGGATAGGTCACCTGGCTGGAATGCTGTGTGGTCGTGACGTATTCCACCTGGTTGGACGCCTGGTTGATCCATGAGATCACATGCTCGAAGTCGTGGCGGTGACCACCGAGTCCGCTGCCGGGGAGGGCCTGGTCCTTCTCGAAGTAGCTGGCGTACACGACTGCACACCATCCGTTGTTGCACTTCGAGCGGGCGTAGGTCTGGGTCCGGTCCAGGTCGGACTGGTCGCGGCAACTGCCGTTGACCGCGCCCGAGGTGTTCAGACCGGGATTGAGCGATCCGTCGGGCGCGATGGCGGCAACGGGGTAGCAGCCATCGCCGTCGTAGTCATATGCGGGCGAGAAGGACGCCTCGTAACCCCCGGCGTTCTGGGGCAGGTTCGGCAGATTGTCGGCATGAGCCACTGACGACGGCAGCACCACGGTCAGGACCGTGGCACCGAGCAGCGCCCCCAGCCAGGACCGCTTCCGCCTGAAATACGCCAGAGCCGACCTACCCGCTCCGGGCGATGACAAATTGTCCATGTCCGTCCTCTCGGATGACTCAGCGAGCAGTCGGCGCAGTGCCGACGCGGCCGAGTGATGGCTACCGAGAGCATCCCCCATGAGAGTGTCCATGACAGGTTCTTCTGAAGACCACTCCGGTGAACCGCTCCTGAACAAGATCGATCCCTCCCGCGGCGGCCACAATCCTCATGCCGTCCAGGTACGGCTGTCCGGTCGGCCCGCCCAGCGTTGCGGCCCGGGAAGCGCGCCCGGCCGGGTCAGCGGAACGTCGCGGTCGCATCCCGGCACGAGCCTGGGCCGCTTCCTGGTTCGTCGCCGGCGCGCTCTTCGAGTCGGCGAAGGCCGCGGTGACGGCGATGGACGCCGCCGTCAAGACCGGCATCGGCTTCACCGACGCCTGGCTGGCGCTGCGGTCCCTCGGTCTGACCGAGACCGCCGTCCAGGGCATGGTCAGCCGTATCGTCCGAAAGCTCAACGACGGCTGCAAGGCCGTCGACACGGCGACCTTCAAGACCGCGTCGTTCAGCGTCGCGACCTTCTCGGCCGCCGGCACCAACACCGGCCCCGGCTGCTGGGTGGGTGGCCTCAACGGACCGGGGTTCTGGTCCGCGGAGAACGAGGGCATGGACGCCGCGGCGGGCGGCGTCAGTCCGCCGTGCCCGCGATCCGCTCCAGCTGGGCCTTGATGACCGGCTCCGGGATCGCGGCCTTCTTCGCGTCCAGCATGTTCACGCCGTAGAACGCGGCGATGACCCCGCCCTTGCGGACCACCGTGTACGTCATGGGCATCTTCTGCTTGCCGATGTCGCCGGTGATCCGGTAGCCCACCGCCTCGTCGCCCAGCTTCGGCGCGGGAAGGCTCTCGACCTTGCCGTACATCAGACCCAGGGTCTTGAAGCCCTTGGAACATTCGGCGACGGCAGTGCGGAGCTCCTTCATCACCCGGGGGGCGTTCTCCTCCGAGTGCGAGGCGAGCCACATGGACCCGACGGTCGCGTTGGTCGCCTCGCCCGGCAGCAGAGAGCGGTGCACAGTGCTCACCGCGGGAATGTGCGTGAAGCCGCCGATCAGGCTGGCGAGGGGCTGGCACGCCTTCTTGTCGGCCTCCATGCCGCGGCCGGCCTCGACCTCCGCCTTGGCGATCCTCTTGGCGTCGAATCCCGCGGTCCTTCCGGTGAGGGCGACCTTTTCGAGACTCTTTCCATCGAGCGCCCCCAGGCGCTTCGCCTTGGCGGCCTCTTCCTCCTCGGCGCTCTCCGCGCTCGTGCTCGCCTTCGGCTTCCTACCGTCGGATTCCGTCGATTCGCCGCTGCATGCGGATATCGCGAGGAGGGCCCGGCAATACGGCGGAAATCGGGAGGGCCCTGCGCAGTTTCATGGTCTTTCCTGGCATCTCTCGCTGGCGAAGAATAAGCAGAATGATCTTACCGGCGGTAGAGAGGTGTTCTCATTACGTTTTGACGTCGACTCAGGCCGTGCCGGACATTTCCGTCAGTTCCGTGAGCTCCCTCTCCCTGCCGCCCCGCGCCTTCTCCTCCCAGGCCGTCCCGGCTCCGGCTCCGGCTCCGGCTCCGGCTCCGGGACAGCATCGCTGTCAGGTTCACCCTCGGTGAACTCCAGCGTCTCGCCAGGCAGTTCGTCCTGCGGCGGGATCACTCCGTGCCGGGCGATCAACTCCCAGATCTGCGGACGCGAGATACCCAGCCGGTCAGCGATCTGCTGCTGCGTCCAGCCAAGTTCCCCGCGACGCATCACCACCCGACGCTACGACTCAACGCAATACAACTCCTCGGCAACAGGCATCCCAGGAAGCGGCAGCGTGACGGTCCCAGACACCCCGCCGCCCAGGGCGGCATCGTTCAGGTGATGTGTCCGGGTTGATCAAGCGATGCCGAGAGTGACGAGCGGACGGTTGGTATAGCGGGCGTGGTGGCAGAGCCCCGCGGCGTCGTTGGTGTGGTCGGCGAGTCGGAGAGCTCCGATGGCCAAGTTCTCCTGGGAGGGACTGTAAGGACGGCGGCAACTCCGTAACGGCGAAAGCTCCAAGACCGTGCTGACCGATGTCGGGCCGGTGGAGATAACCGTGCCCCGCGACCGGGACGGCTCCTTCGAACCGAGGCCTGATCAGGGGCCATCCACGTGCAGGGTGGGCGTGTGATTCGATCCCACGGGTTTGTCCTGAAACAACTCGACTACCCGCCCCGGCCCCACTCTCCGGTGAAGCCGGACCGGGTTTGCCATTGATCAAACGTAAAAACTCCTAGCCGAACTCGCCCTCGCGGACGCCGTCTCGGAACGCCGTCCATTCTTCCGCGGTGAACCGCAGGGACGGCAGGTCTTTCCGCCTCGAGTCACGGATCGCAACGGCTCCGCCACCAAGGTCTGCCACCTCTACGCAGTAAGGCCCTGTCGTGCTCTTGCTGCTCTTGACCCAGCGCGTATCCGTCAGGTCAAGCGTGTAGAGTTCAGCCTTCTTTTCAGTCATCGGACTACCCCTTCGATGCTCAATCGGGCTTCACTACCCACCATCACCCCGGCTCGCCAGACGTGCAACTGGCAAGGTGGGACACCGTCAATCGCAACGACTGCCTTCCCCTGGCAGCGGTCATCTTCGTGGCCACCGTTGCATTTGACAGTGACCGATAAACCGGAGTCGGGGTGAGCGTGGAGGACGAGACCGTATGCCGGGTGTCTGGATACGACGACGAGTTGTTCTGGGAGGGGGCTGGCCGACGGCGGCCATCTGTCCCTGCTGCGGCAATGAGTCCGATGTCGGCGACGCCGGCGTCATGGGGTTGCGCAACTACCGTGGTTACTGGGTGGGGCATGGTGCCCCGTGGCATGACTCGCGGGAGGAACGCAAGCAGAAGCGCCAAGGCTGGGACCTGCTGGAGCAGATGGCGAATATCCCGCCGCAGTGGCGCTGACCCAGGCAGTTGGTGGCTGCCTCACATCGCCAGTCGGCGGTAGCAGAGCAGAGTGGCGGCGACACCGGCAAAGGCGAGGAAGCGCTCGACTCCGATCAAACAGTCGTCCGCGCCTCCGGAGTTGGAGATCCGGAAGAACGCGGCGGTGTCCCGGCTGTCGCCGTACGGCAGGAACACCGACCCGGAATCGACCTCGATTCCGGCGGGGCTGCCCGCTTTGTCGAAGGCGACCCACGTGGTCAGGCCGCCGAGGGCGACGCCGCACACGGCGACGGGCGCGAGCGCGGCAAGCAGGGCTTCACCGAGACGGCGCCGGGTGGGCCGTCACCAAATCCGTTCGGTCATCGTCGGCCGCCCTGGGCAAACGACTGCGTGCGGCTCCGAGCGATCACGCCTGCCTCCCGAACGCGCGGTTCCTCTTCCCTTCAAGGTAAAACCGCAGGCAGCAGTAATTGAGGCAAGCCGTGCGTCGAAGTCGTCGCCCGATGCACATCAGTGCGGCAATGACTCTCCGTGGCACCGATGAGATAGATCTGCAGCACTCCGCCTCACTCGAACTGACGTGCGCCACGTGCGCCAAGAATCGCCTGTCCCCCATGCCGTGCCGGGTGGCGAAGTTGGATCGATACTGAATGCCAGCGGCGGACCGCCGCGGAGCGTCTTCAATCGCGCCCCAAGGAGCTGATCATGCGTCAGGAAAGTCGGCATCTGGTCAGCATCAGTACCGCCGAACGCCGCTTCGGAGCGCCTGGCACCGCCAAGATCACAGAGCGGCCACAGCACATGTGACCTGCGAAAACCATGGTCAGAGGCATAGCTGCTAATCAACCCGGGAGACACCCATGAAGATGCTGATCTTCGTGGCTGAATTTGGTGCGGCCGCAGGTCAGAACCATGCTGAGGCCATGGAGGTCAGCAAAGACCCAGCATGAGTGGAGACCGGCACCTTGGCGACCAAACTTTCCCGCGGGATGGGCACCTACTTCAAGATCTGTGCCTGTACGAGGCGGAGCGGATGCCCGCACCCCTACGCCATACGCTACCGTGACGCCGCCGGCCGACAGCGCGAAGAGACGGGTTATCCCAAACAGCAGGACGCACTCAGTCGACTGACGACGCTGTACAACGAGAAACGGAACACTCCTCGCCAGCAAGCGGAGCTGAAGCGAGAAACCGGGAAGAAACGTTTCGGCGAATACGCATCGCAGTGGCTGACGCGGCAACGGCACTACGCGAGCGGGAGCACCCGAACCGTCAATCAACTCCTGCAGGCTCAGATCCTGCCGGTGCTGGAATCCCGCCGAATCAATACCTTCACCTCGTCAGTCGTCGAAGACTTCATCATGGCGATGGAGGAGCAAGAAGTCGGGCTCGCCACTCAGCAGAACGCGTTCGACGTCCTCAAGAAGATTCTGCTGGACGCGAAGCGCAGGGGCGGAATCAGCGAAGACCCCTTTGACGGAGTCATCCCTCCTGAGTACATACCTCGACAGGTGACCATCCCGACGCTGGACGAGATCCACGCCCTCAAGCAAGCCGCCTCCGAGGGACTGCGGGTGATCATCGACCTGATGTCGGGCTGTGGTCACCGTAACGGCGAAGCCTACGCCGCCAACGTCGAGCGTCTGGTAGCAACCGACGTCTACCGCATCACGGAACAGATCGACGGGGTCGCGCGCCAACCAGCGCGGCTCAAACATCGCAAGCCCGGAGAGTTCCGCGAGGTCCCGATGGCAACCGTCGTCCGCGAATCACTGCTTGCCTACGCCGAGCGTCACGGCACTGATCAGAACGGCTACCTACTTCGCACCCAGCGGAGCCCCTACTGGGCCCACACAACGTTGCAATATCAGTGGGACGTCGCCAAGAAGCGCGCCGGCATCACGCGCAAGCTCAACCCATATTCGATGAGGCACTATTTCGCATCCAATTGCCTGTCCAATGGCATACCGATCACAGACGTCGCAGAGTGGATGGGACATAAGAACATCGGCATGACCTTCCGTATCTACCGGCACCTGATGCCGGCGTCGATCGGCCGCGCCGCCAAGCTGCTCAACGTGGGCCTGTAACAGATGGGGTCCGGGCCGTAGGCCCGGACCCCATCACACCACCCTCTGCTGCCTCGCCCAACGATCCAAATCCTCGATCTTGAACTTCAGCCTGCCGCCGAAGTAATACCGCGGAATCCCATGCCGTCGAGACTCCCGGTACATCCAACGCTCGCTTACATCGAGATACTCCGCAGCGGCCGTGATGCCTGCAAACCTACGGTCCATTGACCCTCCAAGGTCCGGTCAGTCGGAGAGTATCCGCAGATTCCGGCCGCACCCAGCACATGGAATCCGACGTCAGCAAGCAGCTAAGAGAAGTGCAGCGCGCCCGTGCGTAGCGCAAGTCCGGACCTACGCATTACGAGACCGTGAGCGATCGTGTTACGTGGTGCCTGGTCGTGCTGTCTGGTGCTGTTCTGCCTGATCAGAGCATGTACGCCTGGTTGACCGATGCTGCCTCGTGCTGCACCGTCCAAAGGCGTCGGCCACCGGCTGGCCACCGGAGGCCTCGCTCATCGAGATTGTCGTCCTCCAACAAGGGACGGTCATACCGGCGTCTGTGGGTCACTGAGCCTGTGGCGGATCGGTTCGGGTTGTGAGGTGGCGACGAATCTGCTGGTAGAGGTCGGCTACCTCTGGGGGTATTTCGGGGTAGGCGGCGGCGAAGGCGGTACCGATGCGTGGCTTGCTCTTGCGGTGGATGTCACGGGTCCGTTCCAGCAGTTTTTCATCGATACGTTGCAGGAAGGCCTCGAACTCGCCGGACTTGTCGGGGTCCCCGCCGAAGGTGTCGGCGACGGTGAAGACGCCGGTGCGATTCCAGTACTCCCGCCAGACCTGGAAGGCGTCATCATCGTTGGGACGCCTGTCGGGGGGTGTCAGCCCGAGCTTGCTGAGCTGTTTGCTGAGCCCGCTGCTCGGCCCGAATGCGGGACCGTCGGCCACCGCCGCCCAAGGGATCTGGAACGCTTCCAGGTAGTTGATGTAGCCGCCGAAGTTGTTGTCGCCGCCGACGTCGACCAGGGCGATGTTCGCGCCCTGCGGATCATTGAGTCCAGCCGCACCGTTCTGCCACCAGTGCCCGAGCGCGCCCAGCTCGGTGGAGCCTTCGCACAAAATGACCGCGGAGGCGAACAGCAGCGCCCGCACGTCAGTCAGCAGCAGGTTCTGCAGCCACTCACCGAGCCGCCCTTTGTTCTGCGCGGGAAGGGTGGCGACCCGGGTGCCGTCGGGGTGCGGAGTGAGCCGGACGACATGATCCAGGTCGTCGATACTGGAGCACGGGATCAGGTCCGGGCTGTGGGTGATGACAATGCCGTGGACATCGGCAAGGCGGCGGGCCAGACGCCGCTGCATCGTGGGGTGCAGGTTCACCGCGGGCTCGTCCAGCACGACGACCCGCCCCGGTTCGCCAGCGAGCAGAGCAGCCAGCAAAAGCGCCTCCTGGATTCCGGCACCCGCGAACTGGGCGATACGGGCCTGGTCGGCTTCTCCAACGAGGATGTCGACGGCGACAGTGGAGTCGTCCGCCGGCAGACTGCGCAAGTGCAGTGACAGCCCAGTGATGCCGGTGAAGATCTCCCGGGCCTGTTCGAAGCGCTGTTGCTCGTCCGGGTCTCCGTTCTTCAGCCGGAACAGTTCGGCGGCCACGCCGCTGCCGTCGCGCAGATCGACCGGCACGCCCAGGACTGCTAGCGGAAAGTGCCGCGCCAGCGGCAGTCGGCGGTTGTCGGTGAGGACCAGCCCGCGGCGTAGCACTTCGGCCAGCACGCTTCGGAATTCGAAGCGGACGTTGGGGTGCTGCTGCTCTTGACCCAGTGCGCGGGCGAGCATGCCCAGACTCACCGGCTGCCGTGCACTGCCGTTCGTCAGGGGTTGAACCTGCATGACGAACGCGACCGTCTGATCGAGAGTGTCGAGCATGCGGCCGAAGTCGACTGCGGAAGGCTGTGGCTTATCCGCTCTCTCTGACATCTCCTCGCACAGAAAGGACCTCAGCACGGCGACACCGCTAGTCGTTTCTGTGTCCGGTGTGTGTCCCAGAGGCGGCACCGTGGCGCGGAAGTGACTCACAAGGCCGTCCATCCACGGGAAGAAATGGCCTCGCTGAAGACGGTTCCTGCCCGGCCCGTCGAGCAGGAGTTGAAAGTCCTCGCCGCCGTGGCGGAAGTTCCAGGCGGCCCACCACCGTTCGGGCTGCCGAGCGTTGTAGGCGACATGCAATGTTCCCCTCAGCAGGGAACGCACGGAGTCCGCAGCCACTCCCAACTCTGTGAAGAGCGCCAGGACGGCCGCCCGCGGGCTTGGAGCGCCAGGGGAAACTTCCTCAAGCGCTGCGGAGGCGACGGCCGCTTCGACGAACCACCGCACCAGCTCTTCCTCCCAGGGCTGGTCAAGCTCGATGTCCAGGCTGACGGCATAGGTGTCGGCCCCGTGCCGACCCGCTTGCTCAAACACCTCCAGCGGATCCGCGTCCGCGCCGCGCAGCCCGCGCTCCAGAACAAGCAGAGGTAACGCCACGGCCGACGCCAGGTTCGACTTCCCGGCACCGTTCGGTCCGGTCACGATGGTCGTCCCCGGCCGCAGCGACAGGTCAAGCGAGGCGAAGGAGAGGAAATCCTCGGCAGTTATTGAGTGAATCTTCATGGAAAGAGAATCATTCCTCGCCAGTCAGTCAGTGGTGATCGCGTCGGTCCGCGGCGCCTCAGGATCATTTCAGACGAACTGCTCTCGTACAGGCTCCTGAGCGGCGGCTACTGTCCTGGGCGGGAGTGGTCACGTGCGACTATCCCGAGCCCGGCGCCCACGCGCCGACGGGGTTACCGGGCAAAGCCGGGCCGTTTGCCCTGCAACATTCAAGGCGCGAAGCCAATCGGCTGGCCTTCGGACTCTTGACCGCCTCGGACAGTCGGGAGGCACACGCGACAGTGTCCCTCACGAAGCCCAGCCGTCTCGCCGCGTCAGGCGGAGAGGCTTCTGAGGTGGTCATGTAGGTGTGGCAGGACGAGTTCGTGCAGGCCTTCTTGTTCACAGCGGTAGCCGTTGTTGTCGGCGATAGCGCGGGCCAGCGGGCGAAACGCTTCCGGTGCCGTGACGGTCAGTGTCTCTGCCTGTTCGCGCCAGGCGGCGAGTGCCTCGTTCTCTTCCTCCAACATGTATCCAGCTGCGTAGAGTTCGGGGGTCATGCCGATGGGGGTGATGGTGCGGCCGCTCTTGGCGCTGAGTTTCGCGATAATGTCGATGCCGGGTGGATCGAGGTCGCCCCAGGCTGTCACCGGGATGTCTGGCAGGCGCGTGAGGAACATGACGAGCGCCTCTGAGGCGTAGCCCTCCATCCAGATGCAGAGCCATTCTTCGGGAACGCTGGTGCGGCTGAGTGCCTGAAACGTCTCCTGGTTCTCGATCAGCAGCACGCCGACGGCGGCAACGTCGAGGATGCCCTGGGTGGCGGCAGCTTTACCGGGGACGTCGACGAACGGCCGCGCGGCGGCAGCGTCCGCGACCAGGCTGTCGAGCCGCCAGCTGGCCGGGCCGAGCATCCGGATTCCAGTGTCGGCGGTGTAGACCGCCTGGTCGAAAGGCAGGCCAATCACGTTACTGAAGGCGTTCTTGGCCGGTTGCGTCCATCTCTTACTTCCGCCGAGCGCGCGCACGGCGAGCTCACGTTCGGCGAACTTCCACTGGCGGAACTGTCCTTGAAACCATTCGGCGGCCGCGCTGAGCGCGGCGTTGTAGGTCGCCCAAGTGCGTGTCGCCGCCGTGGAGTTCTCGGGCGGGAGCCAGGACGAGGGATCGGTCAAGGCCGTGAGCAGTGCGAGTTCCTTCTCCAGCTCGGGGACCCCGGTGAGGCGCTCGGCCAGGGTGGTCCGCGCATGGTGGATACGGTGCTTCTTTACGATTCTGCGGTATCGGGCCTGGCCTCGTTTGGTCAGCAGGGGACCGTCCACGCCGATCAGCAGCTGGCGCAGCGGGAGTGCGTATGCGCCCTCCAGGAGGGCCTGGTTCATCCGGTCAAGGTGCACGTAGGGGCCGCTCAGGCTCTTCGTGCCGAACAAGTCCACCAAGTCGGCCCGTTCCCGTGATGTCAGGGGCAGTTTCATCTTGCGATCGAGCCTGCCTCCGTTGGCGATCCGGCGGCGCAGGGCCGCGCAGAACGCCTCTCCGCCCGGCGTACCGGCCCATTGCTCCAGCCCCGGGGGGAGTTCACCCCTTCTCGTCATCCGCCGCATCCTCGTCGTCGAAGGTGTGGTCGCCGTTGTCGGCCTCAGTCACCTCGTCCTCGGCGAACTCCTCGTCGAGAAGGTCCTCTTCGTCGTCCCAGTCGAGGCCCATGTCCAAGGAGGTGTCCTGGCGCAGGGCAGGGTCCGGCAGGGCGTGCCGCTCAGCGCCATCCCACAGGATCGGGGTGGTCAGCACGCCGGGCAGGCCTGAGTGCCGGAAGAGCTGGTACGTGGCCACTTTGGGCACCTCTTGATGGAAACCCCATTCGTCATGGCTGGCCAGGACCACATCTAGATCGAGCTGTGTGAGCAGCCCCATGCACCGCCCCCGCATTTTGGTGTCGATGCCGGCGAATGCCTCATCAAGGTAGATGGGGCGGGGCGCGGTCGCTGCTGCACCCTGGTAGTGAGCAGCCGCAGCGACGAACAAGGGCAGTTGGAGTGCAACGGCCTGTTCACCGCCGGACCCTCGTTGCTGCTTCTGGTCGGTGAGATTGGTCCAGCTCTGGTCGGGGCCGGCCTTGTGGCGGATACGGATGCGGCTCCAGGCCCGGTAGTCGAGGGCTTCGCGCAGGTGCGTACGCCAGTCCGCACCGCTCTCGTTGTCCCGGGCGGTCTCCACTCGCTCGACGAGAAAGCGGATGAGCCGCTCACGCGCGTCCTCAGACAGGTGCTCGCTCGACTGCCCGTCCAGGGAATCCAGGGCGTCCAGCACGTCCTGGTCCTGGTTCGGGTCGGGTTCCCAGATGAGCTTCATGAGGTGTCCGGAGGACGTGGGTACCTGTTGGAGCAAGGTGTTCATGTGCTCGATGAGCCTCTTCGCCCGGGCGCGTCGACGCTGGAGGTGATCACCGAGCCGCCCCAGCAGAACCTCGGTGAACAGTCCGTGCTCCTCGTCGCTCAAGTAGCTGCGACGGGTGTGGATTTCGTTGGCCATGATGTCCTGCGCCTCGGGGACCCTGCGGTTCTCGCCGTTGTGAAGGAGAGTGACCAGGAACAGCGTGCCGTCGTATGTGGCGCGAGGCCGCCAGTCCGGTCCGTCGAGTTCGGACTGCAAGAGTCTGAACTGGGTGTCGGTGTCGGTGCGTGCCTCGTTGAGGGCTGCTTCGCTCCAGGGTTCGTCGGCCAGTTGGGACACTCCGGTCCGGGCCTGCGCCTCGACCTCCGTGAGACTGTCGATGCCGGCGGCGTTCACGCCCGCCAGCTCGAGATAGCCGTAGTCGCCCAGTCGGCGATAGTTCTTCACCGCGTTTTCGTACTGCTCGTCGAGTGCTGTGCACTCCTTCGTTGCAGTGTCGACGGCGCCGATCAGGGTGCCGACCTGTTCGGATATCTGTGTGGACTTGCTGTGGTTGTCCTCCAGCGCGTCCTTTGCCGCGGAGAGTTCCTTAGTAGCTACGGCGAGGTCGGCGAGGACCTTCTCCACGTCGGCGCCGACCAGGTCTGTTCGTACCTTGAGCTGCTCCTTTCTGTCTTCGAGATCGGTGTGGGCTTCGGCGAGTTCCTGTTCGCGCTTCTGGAGCTGAGTGGAGATCTCGATGAGGCGTTGTCCGGAGCGGTGTGCGCTCTTGCTCCGCGCGAGGTGTTCCTTGGCGGCGTGGAAGAGGCTAGTGACGCTGTTGGTGTAGCGGGTCAGGGACTGCTGTTCCTCAAGAATGGAAGCGTGGTCGGGGCGTACGCCGCGGGGTCGGGCGTAGTCGTCGAGTTGACGCTCGGCGTCCTGGCACTCCTCCCACACCCCGTGTTTGTCCGTCTGCGCCTGCTGTATCTCCCGTTCGAGCTCGCTCAACAACGCGCGTGCTCCGTCGAGTGCGCGCCGGGCCTCTCGCACCGGGCGATCCTTTTCCCGGGTCTCGGCGCACTCGGTGTCCAGCTGGTCCAGTCGCCCCCGGGTGCCGGTGATCTGAGCGTCGAGTTCGGTGATGCTCGCGTCCAGCGCGTGCAGTTGCAGGTCCAGGGCTTCCAGCCGCCGTTTGCGTTCTGCGGCCCTCGCCGTTGCACCGATGTAGGCGGCAGCAGTACCTGTCGTACGGCCATGGACGGCGCCGATGCGCCAGGTGCCGTCCGCTCCAACGCGCATGGAGTGGGGGTGTGCGGTGTCCTGGTCGTCCAGAGCGATCGAGCTGAGGATGCGCCGGGTCACGGCCGCCGGGACCAGCGGGTGGTCGACGGGCTGGATGACGTCGAGTACGGAGCGTTCCGGTGCCTCCCGCTCGTCGAGCGCGATGAGCACGGTCTCCAGTGTGTCGCGGGAGAGAGCCCGGCCGTCGCTGGTGACCCAGGCGTCGAGCAGGCCGGTTCCGAGCAGCGCGGCTTCGAGTTGCGCCGCCTGGTGATCCGTCACCGTCGGCACGAACTCCAACAGCTTCCACAGGGGCGCGCCGTCGCCGAGCTCAGCCTTCCGCGTTCGGCGCGGGGTGAGGGGAGCCGGAGGCGGGGGGTCCTTCTCGGCGGCGACACTGCCGCGTTCTGCGGTGAGCTCCCGATGCTTCGCCTGGAGCTCCTTCCGGGACGCCTTCTGCTCTGCGAGCGTGGCGTTCAGCGCCCCTTCAACGTGCCGGGCCTCGGCTGCGACCAGCTCGGCCAGTGTGATACCGGCGTCCTTGCCCAGGACGGGTACGGCCGCGAGGAGGTCACTCAACTGCTGTTCCGTCAGCCGAAGTTGCCGGCACTGTTCAGACCAGTCGACGAGGAAGGCGCGCAGCTCACGGGTGCTTCGTGCCAGGTCCTCCTCGTGCCCGTCGCAGGTTTGTTTGGCCGTGTCGAGACGTTCGCCCAGGCGGGAGCACAGGTCAGCAGCTGAATCGTGCTTTCGATGCGCCTCTGTCACGTCCTCGGCGAGCTTGGCTGCTTGGGACAGGATTTTCGTCCGTGAGTTCACATGGCCCATGAGGGTGTCCCGGGCCGTCTCGGGGGTGCGGCGGACGGCCTCTCGCTGATCGCGGTGTACGACTTCCAGGGCGGTGACGGCCACGCACTGGTCGGCCCACTGATCCGCAGTGTTCAGCTGTTGGAGAGCCGTTTCCAGCTCGCCCTGTTCCGTCTCGTCTTCCTCTGCGGCCTTGTCGCGGCCCTCGACCGCCTCCTCATGCCGTTCGTTGGCCTTGCGTAGCTGTTCCTCGGCGGCGGTCACCTGGTTTTGCAACGCGTTGATCAGCCCATGCTGCTTCATCTCTGGACTGTTGTTCAGTTCGTTGACACGGGTCTGCAGGGTGTTGCTGTGCAGCTGGAGGCGATGACGCTCAGCCCCAAGCTGATGCACCTGGTCCCGCGCCCCGGAGAGTTCGTCGGCCTTCGCACGCTGGGTCCGGTGCGCGGCACTGCGCCGTGTTCCGGTGGCGACCAGACCTTCGGCTTCGCTGCGCACGATCCGTCGGGCCAGTTGGCCGTAGACGGACAAGAACGTGTCCACATGGCCTTTGTTGCGGACCAGGGCCTGCAGTTCCTCGCGTTCACGCGCGAGTTCGTCGAACTTTCCGGCGAGGTCTTCCAGAACCAGGCTGCTGACGGGTGGCAGACCGTCTCTGAGCAGCTGACTCAGCTTGCCCACCGTCAGGTCCTCGCTCAACTTGGGCCGGCGCAGCGTCAGCAGAAGATCGACGAGCGCGAGGAGCCTGGACGAAGAGAAGCCGAAGAGGCGTGCGGCGAGCGCCTCACGGTAGTGCTTGGCCCTTTCGTGAACGTTCTCCTTGCCCAGGACTTCTTCCAGCTGGACGCGGTTACGAGGCCGCCGGTCGTCGTCGTAGAGGGAGAAGTCGGCCCCCACGCGCTGGGACGTGGTGAAGAACCACTTGTCCCGTAGCGCCTGTTTGCCTGACGCCAGTGCGTGCACGCCGATACCGACCGTCAGATACTCGAACTCGCCGGACTCGGTGACGTGGCCGTATTCCGTCCACACATAGCTGATCCGCTGCACGTGCCCTCGGTACAGGACGTTGTCGCGCATGGAACGTGCCGCGTTGCCGAAGGGGTCCATGCGGCGGGCGCTCAGAATGCCGTCGAGCAGGAGTGGGCTGGTTACCTCGAGCGCCTTGGTCTTGCCGCTGCCGTTGTGGCCGCGCAGGATCAGCTTCCCGCCGTAGAAGAAGAACACCTGCTCGTCGTACTCCCAGATGCCGAGCAGTCCCATGCGCAGGGGCTGGAAGCGCTCGCGCTCGGGTATCGGCAGACCGCCGTCGAGGAGCTGTTGCAGGGCGGGGTCGGTCACCGGAGTCTCAGAGGGGCTCATCGCTGTCGTCTTCGCTGGGGAGGGTGGGTGAGCTGGGAAGGTCGTGTGCGCCGAAGAGCATCAGGTTCTCGGCGCCCTTGCGGGCGCCGAGGCCAGGCTGGGCGCGGTAGCGGGCCAGGCCCGGGCGGATGCGGATTCCTCCGGAGATGTGTTCGGCAAGGCCCAGTCGGATGAGGATGGGCAGCGCTACTTCCTTGACGCGGATCGCGTCGATCGGGTGGCCGTTGATACTGGTGATCACCTTGAGCAGATCAGCGGCGACCTCGGCGGTGAGTTCGAGCAGCCGCGGATGCGGTACGAACGTTCGGCGCGGGGATCTGCTGTCCACCTCGCTACAGAGCCGGTCGGCCAGGACCAAGGCGGCGAACGAGGGCGCGCTGGTCATGGGGAATTCCAGGTCGGTGAGTTCCTCGTCGATGATGGCCGCGCCCTCGGCGCGCACCTCGACACGGGTGTCGAGGCCGAGGCGCAGGGCGGCCAGCAACTCCTCGACGTGAGCGAGGAAGTAGTCACGTTGCTCGCCGGGAAGGTCGTCGAGGTAAACGACAGGTTCGTCAACAAGTCGGCGCATCAGAGCCTGACGGGTCATCTCGTCGGCCGTCCTGCCCTGTCCCGCCCCAAGAGTGTCGATCAGTTCGTCCGGCCCTCCCGCTTGAGCGGGCGCCACCGGGGCGGCCAGCATCAGGGACGCCGTGCGGTGGTCGACGTCGTACAGCGCGTCGCCGCTACCCGCGACATACTCCTTCTCCTGCTCGCGGGCAGTCCCCGCTTCACCGGTGGGGGTGAGTACCCCGTGCCGGCACAGCAACCGCACCATGGCCACCAAGTCGAAGCGTTCACGATGCACGGTGGCGTCGAAGCGACGCAGCGCGGTGTGGGTGGCGGTCACGGCAGTGAGTTTTCCAGCGAGTTCGCTGATCACGGTCTGCCGTCCGCAGTCCTCCAGGACCGCCAGGAGCAGGCAGTACAAGGCCGACTGCCGAGCCGTCGGCCCCTCGATGTCCCGCCGGCCAGGTGCCTCGGGGATCTTGAATAGACGGAGCCGGTCGCGCTCCACATGTAGTTGCCAACCGATGTGGTGGTCGAACCAGCGCCTCAGCTCGGCCTGGTGTCTGCGCGCCAGGTCCAATGTGCGAATGTGGCGCCCCCGCCGGTGCAGCAGGGGGTGGACCAGTAGTGCTCGAATGATCTGGCTGCGTTCGAATGCGGCTTCGCGGCTCTGGGCGGTCACGCGGATCTCCCCGAGGTGAGGCGGACCGTCAGTTCCATGTCGGCGATCCGCAGCCGCCCGCCGCGCATCGCGACGGACGCCGCTTGTGTGGACGATGGTTCCGCCGGGGCGAGGGTGATCGCGAGCCGTCCATCGCTCGTCCGGGCCCTGCGTACGCCGGGACCGTCTTCTGGCGCGGAGAGCACGCAGTCCAGACAGCGCAGCAGGACTTCCGCCTCCGCGTCGTTCAACTGCCCCAGTGCTGATAGCCGGACGGGGCCGCGGGCGGCCATCGATTCCTCTGCGGAGGTCTCCTCGTGCTGCTGCTTGACGAGTTCCGCGGCGAGCATGCTCTTGGCACGGCGCGGACTGCGCACCCGGGGCGGCGGCCCGGGCCGCATCCGGGGTCCGGAGGCCCGATATGCCGCAGAGACCGTTGCGGGCGAGCTGTCCCACCAGCTGGACAGGGGAAGGACATCCTCGTCGTCATCCTGTGGGCGTGGTGTGCCCAGATGGCGAGCGGAGTACATCCCGAACGCAGTGTGCCACAGCGCCGACACCTTCTGCTGGGGGCTGTCGCCCATCGCGTCGAACCACGTGGCCAGCGTCACCAGGTCGGCTGCTCGGTCGACTCTGCGGAAACGCTGCTCGTTGATCTGCCGGATGGTCAGCAGAATGTGGTTGACCGCGTCGGATGCGCGATCTTGCAGGGTCTGCGCGACAGGCAGACGGTCGGGCCCCTCGAAGAACCAGCTGCGCACGCCCGCCCACTGGCCCACCAGCCGGTCGGTGTCCCGCGCGACGATGTCCTCCTTCGCGACGCCCAGCTGCGGAGCCGCCTCCAGGGCCGCGATGTCGCCGAGCCGCAGCGTGATGTCGGCCTCCTCGGCCTGCTCGATCAGCCCGGAGATGAGTGGCCCGGTGCGGCTCAAGGCCAGAATGAAGGTCTGCAAGTACCCGACGACGACATCCTTGTAGGCGAGGAACGCCTCGACGTCCAGTTGGTCGTCCACAGCGAGGGAACGGTTGAGTCCCTGCACGAAGAGCTTCGCGTTCCCCGTCAGCTGCGTGAATCCGCCGGCCAGGCGCTGGAAGGCGCGACCGGCACCGGCCAGGTCCGGCGGAGACTTCTCAACGGCCTTCACCAACACGGTCAGCGCCTCAAGGACCTCCGGCAGCATCGAAGCCTGAAGGGCGCCAGTGGCTCCCAGCTCCTGGTCGATCAGCGTCAGCGTGCGGTGGACCTGTGCGCCCGCGGGCGTCAGCTGATACAGGAAGTCCTTGCGTATGAACTCCTGCACAGTGCCGCTGCGTCGCAAGTTATAGATACGGGTGACGTTGCCCCAGGTGTTCAGCAAGTCCAGAAGGCCGTCGATCGGCGGCATCTCGGCCAGCAACTCGGGGGCACCGCTCAACCGCTTGGCCACCTCCCGGCCAATCTCGCCAGTCGGGAGATGGATGCCGAGCCGTGACTCCTCCTCCAGAAGAACATCCAGAGCGAGTCGGAAGTACACAGCCTGCTGGGATGTCAAATAGTTGACGAGAGGCATGCGGTGGCCGAAGCCGTACACAGTGGTCATGAATCCTCGCTGCTGTCCTCCGGAACGGCTTGGGCCGAGCCGTAGGCCTCCACGGCCGACTTGATCTTCTTGATCCTGCTGACGGACAGGTCCTGTAAGAGAATTTGGTGTCGTCGCTGCCGAAGAACTTGTCAAAGAGATTGGTGAAGGATGTCTTGCCACTGTTTCCCGGCTCACCACCAGCGCAGCCTTCTTGTCGATCTTCACCCCCACGCAACACGCAGAAGTTCGCCACTTTGGCACAGGTCAGCTGCACTGGATCTCCCGAGCCGTTCCACCCCTGGCGTGCCGCCCTGACCCAGCAGGCACACCGATCTCGTCCAGTATCAGGCAACGACTGGCCCAGATCTGCACTTTGCCAAGAGTGGATCATTCGTTCGACAACTCGGGTGTTTCACTCAGGCTGAAGCCGCCGAACGGGGGCCGGTGCAACTGCGGCGGCAGGTCTATACCTGAGGGGCCGGGCCACTGAGCTACCCGCCGTGACAGACGAGGGAGCGCCATGGAAATCATGGAGTGCGGCCGGATGTGTATGAAAACGACTCAGCCGGCGGAGCACCCCCGCCGCAGGAGCGCATGGCAAGGGCATCTGTCAGGACAGCACAAACCCGAGATCGTTAAGCCCGGGTCACGGAGAACACAAGCGGCACCAAGGCTCGGACTCCTCGCGCGGTTTCTGACGCCTCATCACGCACAGTTGTCCACCGGCCGTCCACCGGAGGCACCGAGCACCAGGCGAATTCTGCGGCTCGGCAGATCAAAACAGCGGGTCAAAGCCTCGCGACTACGCATCGACAACTGCGAGCAAACCGGCGACCTACGCTTTACGAGGCATAGGTCGCACTTGCCCGATTCGCACGGAACTCACGGTCAGCCTTCAGGAAAAACCCCAGTTCAGAGGCCTGACCTGGGGTTCGCCTTGGAGCCGCCTTCGGGATTCGAACCCGAGACCTACGCATTACGAGACCGTGAGCGTTCGTGCTGCGTGGTGCCGTGTTGTGCCGCCCTGTGTCGTCCCGCCTGATCAGAGCAGGTGCGACAGGTTGACTCGTGCCACCTCGTGAGGCACCGTCCAAAGGCGTCTGTCCACCGACTGTCCACCGGTGGGTCCAGGGAAGAGTTGCGTACGAACATCTCCCGCGGCACTCAGCAAAGCCACAGGCCGACAGCTGAATGCGTTGAGAAGACTGTCGCGACCCCACAAATGCGTTCTCGGCACTCCCTGCGGTCGGCACTACTGGTGGGCGTCCAGCCAGTCGTTTTCGTCTACTCGGCGATAACAGCGACGGGAGCGTCCCAGTCGTTGCGGTCGACGGACAGGGGGACACCGCCCCTGGTCTCCTTGCTGTTGACCATGTACTGGTGCCCGCGGCGATGGCCCGTGACAGCGACGTGCTCCAGGGCCAGTCACGTGTGGTCGTCTTGTCCTGGTCCCACAGCGCGTACCACATGATGTCGGGCAGATCCGTGCGATCCTTCGCGGTCGCGACCGCAGCGGCGCTGGTGGATCTGAAGCCGTAGTAGCCGGACCAGTAGTTCTTCGAGTGGACGGCACGGGTCCAGGCCCTTACGTAGGTGAGGACCGCGGTGGAGGCGCTCGTCCTCGACGCCAAACTGAGCCTGTGGAACTTCCACTCCGGCAACAACACCGACTGCAAGGCCTACCCCTGGGAGGTCTGGTCCTCAGGCGCTGCATCCACTTCCAGCCGGTGGACGAACCGGCCCACGATGACAGCGAAGAAGGCCACCTCCACCGAAACACGCGGCAACACCGCGTGCACCAGCCAGCCCGACGGCTGGATCAACGCCGACGTGACAGCCCTGGTGCAGGAATGGGCCTCGGCCAAGGCCACCCGCGGCCACATGGGCCTGCGCGCCTCGGACGAGAGCGTCGTCGCGCAGTGGAAACGGGTCAACTCCGCCAACGCGGCGTCCAACCCACCGAAACTGGTCGTGAACTACAACTACCGGTCGCGCACCGGCACCAAGCAGGAAGCGGGCCCGCCGTACTTCTCGTACAGCGGCGCCTACGCCGTCAACACACTCACCCCGACACTGCGTGACACCTTCGGCGACGCCAATGGCGACAAGGTCAACGGAACCTTCCAGATCTTCGACAACACAACCAACGCGCAAGTCGGCGATGTCCTGGTCTCACCATTCGCACCATCCGGACAGATCGCCTCGGTGAAGGTACCCGCCGGGGTGCTGGCCAACGGCAAGACCTACCGCTTCCGTACGTTCCCGTACGACGGTACGCACTACAACAACGGCTGGTCGGCGGAGAAGACATTCACAGTCGACACCACGGCCCCCTCCGCACCCACGGCGATCACCTCGACGGACTACCCGTCGACCGCCTGGGTCAAGGGCGCCGGCCAAGCCGGTATCTTCAATGTCACCCCACCGGCCACCGATCACCAGTGGCTGGAGTGGTCGCTGGACGGCGAGACCTGGACCAAGGTAACCACCAACGGCTCCGCCGCGGCCAGGAACATCTCCGTCACCCCGCCGCGCGACAGCAATCACACGCTGCACGTGCGAGCCGTGGACAAGGCTGACAACAAGTCCGAGCCCCTCAGCTACGATTTCCACGCTGGCCCGGGCGGCTTCGCCCAGCCCTCCGAAGGGCAGCGCACCGCCCGTCGGCTTCCGCTGGTCGCCGAGGCCGACGCGGCAAAGTACAACAATGTCTCCTTCTCCTGGCGCCGCTCCGCCGCAGACGCGTGGGTGGTGATCCCCGCCGGGGACGTCACCAAAGACGGCGTAGCCCTGTCCGCCTGGCCGGTGCCGCTGACCGGCGGCAAGAACGCCGCACTGGTCTGGAACGCCACCAACACCGTCGATCCGGACGGCAGCATCGAGATCAAGGCCAACTTCACCGGTCCCAACTCCGCCGTTGGCGGGACCGACCCGCTGAACGTGATCGTCGACCGCGCCGCAGACGATGCCACCACCGAGGAGGTGGGCCCCGGCACAGTGAATCTGCTCAGCCACTACGACTGCGGATGTGACACTCCCGGTTGGGTCACGGAAGACAGCCAGGGCAGTGTGACCCGCTACGTCGAATCGCTCGGCGGAGGCGTCACCGCCACCACGAGCAAGACGGGCGACACCGTCCTGCAGCTCAGTGACATCCACGGTGACATCACCCTCCAACTGCCGCTCGACATCAGTAAAGCCCCCACCGTCCAGGACACCGACGAGTACGGCAACACGCGCGCCAGCAGTACGCCCGCGCGGTACGACTGGCTCGGGGTACGGCAACGCTCCGGCGAAACTCCCTCCGGACTCACGTTGGTGGGCGCACGGGCCTACGACTCCACCACCGGCCGGTTCCTTCAACTGGACCCGGTGGTCGGCGGCGGCGCGAACGCCTATGGCTACCCGCCGGACCCGATCACCATGTTCGACCTGGACGGCAAGGGCTGGTTCTCCTGGGGCCGCGCCTACCGGGTCACCGTGTGTGTGGGCGCCATTTTGTGGGTCCTCGGTAGCGCCTACTTCGCCGCCGCCAAGATCCGCAGAATTTGGCAGGTGATCAGGCGTTGGGGTGGCATTCGGGCCGCCGTGACCCGCGTAATGAGTGCATGCACCCGATACCTGCGCGGCAAACGCCTGGCAACGATGATGATCACCGCAGGCTCGGCGATCCTGGGTATCGACGCCGTCTACGACAAGTGCATCAAGACCAAACTGTAGACGCGGGGCGCCGTCGGCACCGACCCCGACGGCGCCCCTGTCCCATCTACCACCAGAGTCTCCTCCGGCCGGGAACACCTCCCGGCCGGAGGAGGCCGGTAAAAGGATCTGTATGAATTCACCGAGTCCCGTCCTGATCATCCTCGCGCTGCTGTGGACCGTAGCCGCCGGTACGGCACTGATCGCATCGATCACGCTCTCCGTCCGAGGCAAACGGCGGGAGGCAGAGTTCGCCGCTTGGAATCCGTTCGGCACGGGCTTCCTGATCGCCGCGACAGCCGCGATAGCCAGCTATGCGGTCGCCGCGATCGCCACAGACCACTTCTCGCCCAGCGGTGCCGCCTTCGGCGTTCTGTGGCCCGCCATGGCCGCCATGGCCCTCTCCTATGTGGCGAGAAGGCGCACACCCTCCTGGCCATGGTGGGCCAGCGCGATCTTCGCCGCTGTCGGCGCCGCACTGTACGGTTCCCTGCCGATGTGACCCGCCCGTGCCGACGGCGCCCGCAGCTCTGCCCTGCCACCCGAAGTGGCGGGGCAGAGCTGTGTGTACGGCGTGCGGAATCCTCTACTTGAGGTAGACCAGTCCGTCGATGGTGACGGCGGGGCGGCCAGCGAGCGCCGCCCGGAGCAGCGTACGTAATACGGGTGCGCAGCGGGCGGGTGAGCAGTATGGCGGCGACTACGGCAAGGCCAATTCCGAGTTGGTGCGTGATAGCGGGTGAGGCGTCGTGCCCGTCCGGTGGCATGATCCGGCTGTGGCGATCATGGTCAATCGGGCGGTCCTGGCACATCGGCTGTTCACGGGGGTCTCCCGGCGTCATCTGGCCTGTCTGATCGAGGAGTTGGCCGTGCCGTGGCAGGCCGGCGTGGAAGGCCGCCGCCATGCTGCGCGAGGCGGGTCCAGGAAGCGGGCCGAGGGCGCGGGCGCCCGCCACCAGCTGGTCTTCGTCGACCGGCTGGTGGCCACGCTCATTCACCTGAGGCACGACCTCCCGCACGCCGTCCTCGGGCTGCTGTTCGGCGTCAACCGCTCCACCATCACCAGGGCCGTCGGGGAGATACGCACACTCCCGGCCGAGCGGGGGTGCGCGGTCCCTAACCGCCCTGACCTGCGGTTGCGGACGTTGGCGGACGTGTTCGCCTATGCCTGGGCCGAGGGCATCGAGCTCCGTCTCGACGCCACCGAGATCCAGGTCCGCAGGCCAAAAGGCGGCTGCGTCCTCCATTCTGGGACAGCCGTCGACGGAGTGGAGCCAGGATTGTCCTGGCTCCACTCCGTGGTGCGCGCGTCACTGAGTCACTGGAACTGTGCGAAGAATCTCCAGATCTCTGCTTTGGTCCAGGTGGCGACGCCGCTTTCACCGGAGGAGCCGTCGACCGGACCGGGTATGTGACCTCCGTCGAACGCGGCCCACTGGACCGGGTACCCGGCACGGCAGCCCGAGTAGGTGGTGGTGATGTGCGTTCGGCTGCCCGGCGCGGGCTCGCGCGGGCTCTGTTGGGTGCAGCCGTTGTTGCTGACGAATCTGTCGCGCAGGGACCGTCCTTGCGCGATGTTGAGAACGGAGTCGCTGATGCCGTGGATTCCGAAGTAGGCGATGGGCTGGGTGCCGCCGCTGCACCCGCTGATCTGAGCGCCGGAAATGACCGCGACAGCCCTGAAGACGTTCGCCCGGCTGCATGCGAGTGCGTAGCTCATACCGCCGCCCCAGCTGAATCCCGTGGCCAAGCGCTGTGCCGGGTTGACACAGAGGCCGCCCTCGATTCGCCGGATCATGTCGTCGACGAAGGTGATGTCCTCACCGCCCGAATTGGCCCAGCCGTTGCCGAGGCCCTGGGGGGCGACGAGGATCGCGCTGTTGTTCGACTGTTCCTGTTGGCCGTAGTAGGACCAGGCGTTCCCGCTTGTGCCGCCCGAGGCGACGTCGCCGGCGGTTCCCCCCCGCCAGTGGAACGCGAAGATCAGCCGGTAGGGGTGGCTGTTGTCGTAGTTGGCGGGAACCCTGAGGATGAAGCTGCGGCTCTTACCGCCGCTCTGAATCGTGTGCGTACCGCTCGCCAGAGTCGGGGCGCTGCCGCATCCGCCGCCACCGGACGACAGCTTGATCATCTGCCATTGCTGGTTGGCGCCGCCCCAGTCGGTGTACTGGACGACGTTGCCGCCGTCGGCGGTGGACGCGCCCTGCACCTCCACCGCCTTGCTGCTGGTGCGGTTGATCAGCCGGACGTGGCCCGCGTCGGAGTCGGCCAGGCGGAACTGCTGGTTGGCCCCGTTGTGGTCGGCCCACTGCTGGATCGCGGCACCGTCTGCGGTCGAGGCGCCGGCCACGTCGAGAACCTTGTCCGAATGCCGGGCCTTGAGGCGGTAGAAGCCGTCGCCGGAGTCCACGAACTGCCACTGCTGATGGGCTCCGTCGTTGCGCGTCCACTGGTTGACCCGCGCGCCGTCGACGGTGGACGTGCCAGAGACGTCCAGTGCCTTGCCGCTGTTGCGATTGACCAGGACATACCAGGCATTCGTGTCCACCGTCGCCGCCTCGGCGGGCGCCGGATTCACCGCGGCGAGCATGCCGATCGCGAGGGTCGCCGCCACCACGGCGGCGACCCGGGACCACCAGCGATGTCTTTGTGGAGGGGCGGGGGAAGCCGCACCGTAGGTCTTCATCGATTCGCCCTTTCGCCTGTGACAGGTCCCATCAGGTGCGGGTCCAGCGTTGGTTGCTGCCGTTCGAGCAGGAGTAGAGCTGGATCGGAGTGCCGTTGGCGGTGCCGCCTCCGACGGCGTCGAGGCAGAGACCGGACTGGACTCCGACGATGGATCCGTCGGAGTTGAGGCGCCATTTCTGGTTGTCGCCGCCCCAGCAGCTGTAGATCTGGACTTGGGTGCCGTTGCCGGTGCCGGCAGCGTCCAGGCACTTGTTGCCGTAGACCCTGAGCTCGCCGGCGGCGGTGTACGTCCACTGCTGGTTGGTGCCGTTGTGGCAGTCCCACAGGTGGAGCTGGGTTCCGTCGGTGGTACTGGTGCCGGGCACGTCCAGGCAGCGGCCTGAACCGACGCCCTTGATCGGCCCGGAATCCGAAGGGGGCGTGGTGGAGCCGCCGTTGAGCGCGTCGAGGACAGCGGTGTAGGCGGGCTTTTTGCTGCCGTCGCCGTTGAACAGCAGCGGCGTGTGCTCCGGTCGCCAGGAGTCGGTGTCGCGCACACCCCAGACGGTGATGCCGAGGCAACGCGGCACGGCCAGGCAGTCGTTGGTCACGTCGGCGTAGGTCGTGGCCGGGGCACCCTGGATGTCGAGTTCGGTGATGGCCACGTCGACGCCGAGAGCGGCGAAGTTCTGCAGGGTGGTGCGGAAGTTGCTGTTGTAGGGGCTGCCGCTGTTGAAGTGCGACTGGAAGCCGACGCAGTCGATCGGCACACCGCGCTGCTTGAAGTCTCGGATCATGGCGTACATGGCCTGGGTTTTGGCCCAGGTCCAGTTCTCGACGTTGTAGTCGTTGTAGCAGAGCTTGGCGGCCGGATCGGCGGCGCGCGCGGTGCGGAAGGCGACCTCGATCCAGTCGTTGCCGGTGCGTTGCAGGTTGGAGTCGCGCCGGGCTCCCGAACTACCGTCGGCGAACGCCTCGTTCACGACGTCCCACTGGGCGATCTTGCCCTTGTAGTGGGCCATCACGCCGTTGATGTGGTCGATCATCGCCTGGCGCAGCGTGCTGCCGCTGAGGCTCTGCATCCAGCCGGGCTGCTGGGAGTGCCAGGCCAGGGTGTGGCCGCGCACCTGCTTGCCGTTCTGCACCGCCCAGTTGTAGACGCGGTCACCGGCGGTGAAGTTGAACTGGCCCCGCTGCGGTTCGGTGGCGTCGATCTTCATCTCGTTCTCGGCCGTCACCGAGTTGAACTCACGGCCCGCGATCGTCGTGTACGCCGAGTCACCCAGCCTGCCGGAGGCGATGGCGGCGCCGAAGTAGCGGCCGCTCTGCGCCGCCGCGGCGCCGAGCGTGTTCTCGGCGGCGTGTGCGGTCGGCGGCGCGACCAGTGCGGCAACCGTACCTGAGGCGCCGACGACCAGCGCCAACAGCAGTCCGCGGATCTTCCGGCGGACAACGGATCTGGGAAGGGCATACGAGCCCATGACTGTGCCTCCAAGGTAGAAATCACGGAAGGAGTGAAGCGCGGGGGAATGCGTCGTCCGCTCCCATTCGGCAGACGGACGGGGCGGGCCGGAACCCGGGCAGCACGGAATCACCGGACCTTGCGGTCATGGGACCGGGACGATCTCAACTGGCACGGACGGCACCCGGTCGGCCGTCGGGTGACGCACGGCGGGCGGCGGGCGGTGTTCGACACAGGCAAGGGGTGCTCCATCGCGGCTCAGCCGGGGGACCGCCACACGGCGTCGCGTACCTCTCCAACTGTGCGAAGAGCCGACGCGCTGGTGCGAACCTCACCGGAACGAAACGGGGTGGCACAGGTGCTTCGGTGCGCGGATCTGTCGTGCGGCTGTGCGTGGATCTGCCGTGCGGCAAAGATTGCTCAGGGCCGACGCCGTTCGGTATCTCGAACTATGCCCGGTATCTCAGACAGGGATGATTAGGGTGTTGACGATGGATCGTCAACACCTCCCGCAGAAGAAGTTTCGGTTCCTCGCCCGAAACTTGCCGAATCCTGGCGAGCCGGAAGGCGAACCCCAGCGCCGCCGTCGACGGATGCCGTAGGGCCGGGCCTCGGGCGAGTACGCGGAGCTGCTTCCTCGGCCTCTCACCTCCGCACGGACGCCTTTGACCGGCGAGCCGCATCCGCAGACTCCGGAGTGGTTCCGGTCGGCGCGACAGCTCGTCAAGCCCAAAGGGGAGACGTCGTTTGTGGACAGATCGGCGACAGGTCTTGACCAGAGGGCCCCACATTCCTAGCTTGTGCCGTCGAGGCATCCGGGAATTCTTCGAAACTTTCGAGATTTTCCCTGTCCCCCGGCACGCCCGCTCGCCGGTTTCATCGGGGTCACCTCACCCCCGCCCCCACAGGAGGCCCTCTGATGTGGTTTCGCCCTCCGTCCCCGGTCCGTCTCAGGCGCTTACTCGCCGTCCTCGTGCCCTTGCTGCTCGGGGCCACCTTCCTCGGCGCCCAGCCCGCCGGCGCGGCGACCGTAGACCCCAACGCCTCGTATGTGCTGGTCAACCGCAACAGCGGCAAGGCCCTGGACGTCTACAACCTGGCGACCAACGACGGCGCACGCATCACCCAGTGGACCAGGAACGATCAGAACCAGCAGCTGTGGCAGTTCGTCGACGCCGGCGGCGGTTACTACCGCATCAAGTCCCGCCACTCCGGCAAGGTGCTGGACGTCCAGAACGGGTCCACCGCCAACGGCGGCCCGATCGTCCAGTGGACCGACGTGAACGCCACCAACCAGCAGTGGCGGCTGGCCGACAGCTCCGGTGGCTATGTGAGGCTGATC
>NZ_FMDK01000192.1 GCF_900091995.1 Streptomyces sp. MnatMP-M17 | reverse complement strand
GTCCTCCCGCCCCCGCCGCACCCGATGTGGGTACGGCGGGCGCGGTGCCGACCGAGAGCCGTCGGGCGGACTCCCGTATCTTGTGGGCATGGCGATGTCCCCGTTGCCCGACTCCCTTACCGAGCCGGACGGTTCGGCCGTGGTCCGGGTGCTCAGTTACAACGTCCGGTCGATGCGCGACGACCGTGAGGCGCTGGTCCGGGTGATCCGGGCCTGTGCGCCCGATCTGGTCTTCATCCAGGAAGCGCCGAGGTTCTTCCGCTGGCGCAAGCGCGCCGCCTGGCTGGCCGCGCGGACCGGTCTCGTGGTGCTGAGCGGCGGCGCCACCGCGGCCGGGCCACTGCTGCTCTGCTCGCTGCGCGCCACGGTCGAGCGGACCGAGGACATCCTGCTGCCGCTCACTCCCGGCCTGCACCGGCGCGGCTTCGCCACGGCCGTCGTACGGATCGGCCGCGCCCGGGTCGGGCTGCTGAGCTGCCACCTCAGCCTGGAGCCCGGCGAGCGCTACACACAGGCGCGGATGCTGCTCGACCGCGTCGAGGCCATGGACGTACCGAACGTGATCGCCGCCGGTGACCTCAACGACCCGCCCGACGGCCGGAGTTTCCGGCTGCTGGCCGGGGAGCTCCAGGACTGCTGGACGGCGAAGCCATGGGGCGACGAGTACACCTCCACTCCGGAGCGCCCGCATCAGCGCATCGACGCGATCTTCGCGACCGAGGGCGTCGAGATTCTCGGGTGCGGGGTGCCACGAGGCCTGCCGGGCGTGACCGAGACGGACCTGAGGACGGCCACGGACCACCTCCCGGTCCTCGCAGCGGTGCGCCTCCCGGCTTAGGGGGCCGTGGTTCGGGGTCCGTTGTTGGCACGGGCCGGTGGTTGTGTGCGGGCTGTGCCCGCTGCCGTTCATGCGCGCCTGCGGCGCGGGGGCCGGATCCCGGCTTCCCGCCCGGTGCCGGGCGCATATCCAGCCCGTCCGGCGTTTGAGGACGGAACGGCCCGCCCGGCACCGGGTTCCCGCTCGGTAGGGGCCAGGCCGAAAAACCCAGCCCGTCCGGCGTTTGAGGACGGAACCGCTCGCCCCGGCGCCGGGCTTCCGGACGGTGTGGTTGCGCCCGGCCGGGTCGGGTGGAGTGCCCGGCACCCGCACCCACCACCGGCCCCCGCGCCGCAGGCGCGAAACGCCCACGCCGGGAGGCGGAACGTTAGACCACTGCTCCGCGGCCCGGGTCGTCGTTCTCCTCGTCGTCGTGTTTCATCCGTGCCACCAGCGTCGCGAAGCCGCCCAGGAAGCCGCCGATGCAGAGCGTGGTCAGCCACCAGGTCATGTCCCACTGGAGCAGGACCGCGACCAGCATCAGCACCGGGCCGCCGATCACCGCCAGCCAGGCGAACTTGGCCGTTACATCGGCCTCGGGCAGCGGCGGCGGCTCCGGCGGTACGAAGTGGCCCTCGTCGCCGTCGTCGAAGTCCTCCTCGCGGGCCTCCGGCACCTCGTAGTCGCGCGGTCCGGAACCGCCGACGCCGGGCGCGAAGACGACCGAGCCGCCCAGCGTGGGCTTGCTCTCGTCGCCGTCCTTCTCCGGCGCCGGAGAAGGCACTGCCTCCGGTTCGGCGGCCGGGCCCGCGCCCGCGCTCGGCCCGAGGCTGTTCTTCTCGCCCTCCAGCAACGCCAGATCGTCCACCGACTTGAACGGCTTGGCGCCCGGCGGATCCGCCGGCTCCTCGCCGTACCCGGCGACGATCGCCGCCCAGGCCGCGTCCTCGTCGATCGGCTGCGGCTCCCGGTCCGCGTCATGCTCAGCCACCGCTGGTGCTCCCCTTCTGCCCGGCAATCGGAGCGAGGCGGCCGATGAACGCGAGACTCTCCTCGAAAATCCGCTCCGCGTCATGGTCCAACGTCGCCACGTGGTAGCTCTGTTCCAGCAGGACCTCACGGACATCCCGTGAAGAGACCCGGCCGAGGATCCTGGCCGAGTCGGCCGGTGGTACGACATGGTCCTGCGGACTGTGCAGCAGCAGCAACGGCTGCGTCACCTGAGGCAGCGCGCCGTCCACCAGACCGAAGAACTTCCGCAGCGAGTACGCGGCGTGCAGCGGCACCCGGTCGTAACCCAGCTCCTTCACACCCTCCTTGGCGATATCGCTCGTCAGTCCCTTGGTCGTCGGCACGAGATGGCGGACGACCGGCAGGACATGGGCCGCCGCTCCATGCATCTTGATCGCCGGGTTGACCATGACGATCCCGTCGACCGCCGGGCCGTACTTGGCCGCGAGCCGCAGCGCCAGCGTCCCGCCCATCGACAGTCCGAGGACGAAGACCTGGCGGCACCGCTGGAGCAGCTCGCCCAGCGCCCGGTCCACCTCCGCGTACCAGTCCTGCCAGCCGGTGAGCTGCATGTCCTGCCAGCGGGTGCCGTGTCCCGGGAGCAGCGGCAGGGACACGGTGAGACCGCGCTCGGCCAGATACTCGGCCCAGGGACGCAACGACTGCGGGGAACCGGTGAATCCGTGACAGAGAAGGACGCCGACCTCGCCGCCCTCATGGCGGTACGGCTCGGCTCCAGGAAGGACCGGCACCGGGGTCTCCTGTTCGTGAGGCTCGGGAAGGTGTACTTCACCGTACGCGACCGGACCGACACCGACCAGATCCGCCCGCCCTCCATGAAGGAGAGCACGCGCCGCCCACGCGTTATGGTCTGTCCGACAGCACACAGGAGGCATTCGAGTTGATCTACGGTGCGATGAAGTTCTCCATCGGAGGCTCCCTGAAGCTTGCCTTCAGGCCCTGGGTGGAGGGTCTTGAGAACGTTCCCGCCGAGGGCCCCGCGATCCTCGCCAGCAACCATCTCTCCTTCTCCGACTCGTTCTTCCTGCCGGCCGTGCTCGACCGCAAGGTGACTTTTATCGCCAAGGCCGAGTACTTCAACTCGCCCGGTCTCAAGGGCAGGCTGACCGCCGCCTTCTTCAAGGGCGTCGGACAGCTCCCGGTGGACCGCTCGGGCGGACGCGGCGCGGGCGAGGCCGCGATCCAGAGCGGGATCAAGGTCCTGGAGCGCGGTGAACTCTTCGGTATCTACCCGGAGGGCACCCGTTCGCCCGACGGGCGGCTCTACCGTGGCAAGCCCGGCGGTCTGGCGCGCGTGGCACTGGCGTCCGGCGCGCCCGTCATCCCGGTCGCCATGATCGACACCGAGAAGATCCAGCCGCCCGGCAAGGTGGTGCCCAAGCTGATGCGCCCGGGTATAAGGATCGGCAAGCCGCTGGACTTCAGCCGCTACCAGGGCATGGAGGGCGACCGCTTCATCCTGCGCTCGGTGACCGACGAGGTCATGTACGAGATCATGAAGCTGTCCGGCCAGGAGTATGTGGACATCTACGCGACGGCGGCCAAGCGCCAACTCGCCGAAGAGGCAAAGGCGGCGGGAACCGGCGGCGAGTGATCCACTGATCCACGAGGAGCGGGATCCACGACCGGATCCACGATGGGGGAGGGACCGATCGACCGTCGGTACGGGTTCACGGCGCCCTGGAGGTGCGGCGGACCGCAGAAGGACAGACGTATGTCGGTCGAGCAGCCGCTCTGGCGGGCGCTGACCGCCTACCGGCCGCTCACCATGGTCTACGCGGTACTGATCTTCTTCTTCGAACGCGACCGGTTCGAACGCCCTTGGGTGGCCGAGGCGTTCCTCGCGTTCCTGGCCGTCTGGACGATCGTCACGCTTCCCAGAGTGGCGAACGCGGTGAACTGCACCAAGCGCTTCCTGGTCGCCGATCTCACCGTCGCCCTCACCGGCATCCTGCTCACGCCGCTGGCCGACGTACACGCCCAGAGCGTCGACGGGCCCACGCTGCCGTCGATATGGACCGCGGGCTCGGTCCTCGCCTTCGCGATCAAGGGCGGCTGGCGCTGGGCCGCCGTCGCCTCCTCCTTCGTCGCCGCGGCCAACCTCGTGGAACGCGCCCATCCCAGCCGGGACACCCTCCACAATGTGCTGCTCGTCTGGGTCGCCTCCATCGCCATCGGATATGTCGTGGAGGTCGCCCGCGCCTCCGAACGCACGCTCGCCCGCGCCCTGGAGATCGAGGCCGCGACCCGTGAACGCGAGCGGCTGGCCCGGGACATCCATGACAGCGTGCTCCAGGTGCTGGCGATGGTGCAGCGGCGCGGTACGGCGATCGGCGGCGAGGCCGCGGAGCTGGGCCGGCTGGCGGGCGAGCAGGAGATCGCCCTGCGCACGCTGGTCTCCAGTGGGCTCGTGCCCACCGTCCGTACCTCCATGGAATCCACGACCTCCATGGAATCCACGCCGTCCGCCGATTCCGGCCCTTGTGATCTGCGCTCGCTGCTCGCGCCGTACACCGGCCCGAAGGTCACCTTCGCCGAGCCGGGCGCGCCCGTACTGCTGGAGCCCGCGGCGGCCGGTGAACTGGCGGCGGCGGTCGGCGCGGCCCTGGACAATGTCCGCGAGCACGCGGGCCCGGACGCCCGCGCCTGGATCCTGGTCGAGGACTGGCCGGACGAGGTGATCGTGACCGTCAGGGACGACGGCCCAGGCATCCCGGACGGCAGACTCGCCCAGGCCGAGGTCGAGGGACGGCTCGGTGTGGCCCTCTCGATCCGCGGCCGGCTACGGGAGCTGGGCGGCAGCGCCGAGCTGGTCTCGGTGCCGGGACAGGGCACGGAAGTCGAGTTGAGAGTTCCACGGGTACGGGGGAAGGCGGAGCGATGAGCGAGCGGCACGAGGCGGAGACGGTCAGGGTGATGGTCGTCGACGACCACCCGATGTGGCGGGACGCCGTCGCCCGCGATCTGGAGGCGGCCGGCTTCGAGGTGGTCGCGACCGCCGGCGACGGTCCGCAGGCGGTGCGCCGCGCGACGGCGACCACTCCGCGCGTGCTCGTCCTGGACCTCAATCTCCCCGGAATGCCGGGAGTTCAGGTCTGCAAGGAGCTGGTCGGCTCCCTTCCCGGGCTCCGCGTGCTGGTGCTCTCCGCGAGCGGCGAGCACGCCGATGTCCTGGAGGCGGTGAAATCCGGCGCCACCGGCTATCTGCTCAAGTCGGCCAGTACGGAGGAGCTGATCGACGCCGTACGCCGCACGGCCGCGGGCGATCCGGTCTTCACTCCCGGACTCGCGGGCCTGGTGCTGGGCGAGTACCGCAGACTCGCCTCGGAGCCCGCGCCCGCCGCCTCGGACGAGCAGGGAGCGCCCAGACTGACCGAGCGCGAGACCGAGGTACTGCGGCTGGTCGCCAAGGGACTCTCGTACAAACAGATCGCCGAACGCCTCGTCATCTCGCACCGCACCGTCCAGAACCATGTGCAGAACACCCTCGGCAAGCTCCAACTGCACAACCGCGTCGAGCTGGTCCGTTACGCGATCGAGCGCGGCCTCGACGACGCCTGACCGCTCCGTCCGGGACAGATCCGTACAACCATCTCCGTCCGCCCTCTGGTGGAACCCAATCCCTCCTGCGCACCATGCCGGAGTGACCTGAGTCACTCTGCCTGTGGCCCGGGTGCCCCACCGACGGCGAAGGGAAGTGTTTTCCATGCGAGTCGGAGTGCTGACCGGGGGCGGCGACTGCCCCGGGCTGAACGCGGTCATCCGCGCCATCGTGCGCAAGGGCGTTCAGGAGTACGGCTATGAGTTCACCGGATTCAGGGACGGCTGGCGCGGGCCGCTCGACGGCGACACCGTACGGCTCGACATCCCCGCGGTACGCGGCATCCTGCCGCGTGGCGGCACCATCCTCGGCTCCTCGCGCACCAATCCGCTCAAGGCCGAGGACGGTGTCCGCCGGATCAGGGAGAACCTCGCCGCGCACCAGGTCGACGCGCTCATCGTGATCGGCGGCGAGGACACGCTCGGTGTCGCGGCACGGCTCTCCGACGAGTTCGGCGTCTCCTGCGTCGGAGTGCCCAAGACGATCGACAACGACCTCTCCGCCACCGACTACACCTTCGGCTTCGACACCGCGGTCGGTATCGCCACCGAGGCCATCGACCGGCTGCACACCACCGCCGAATCCCATATGCGCGTCCTGGTCTGCGAGGTGATGGGCCGTCACGCGGGCTGGATCGCCCTGCACTCGGGCCTGGCCGGCGGCGCGAACGTCATACTCATCCCTGAGCAGCGCTTCGACGTCGACCAGGTCTGCGCCTGGGTGACCTCGCGCTTCAAGGCCTCGTACGCGCCGATCGTGGTGGTCGCGGAGGGCGCGATGCCCAAGGACGGCGACCTGGTCCTCAAGGACGGCACGCTGGACTCCTTCGGCCATGTCCGGCTGTCGGGCGTCGGCGAATGGCTGGCCAAGGAGATCGAACGCCGCACGGGCAAGGAGGCCCGCACCACGGTCCTCGGCCACGTCCAGCGCGGCGGCACCCCGAGCGCCTTCGACCGCTGGCTGGCCACGCGCTTCGGCCTGCACGCGATCGAGGCGGTGCGGGACGGAGACTTCGGCCGAATGGTGGCGCTGCGGGGGACGGACATCGTACGGGTCCCGATGTCGGAGGCGACGGCGCAACTCAAAACGGTGGAACCGTCGTTGTACGCGGAGGCGGGAGTCTTCTTCGGCTAGCTGATTTTTCCGGCCTGCGGCCGGGGCACGATGGGGCGGGCCCCTACCGGGTGGGAGCCCGGCACCGGGGCGGGGTCGGAGGAGGTGCGTGTCCGGACACTGAAGCGTGATTTGTGCCGCACACGAAACC
>NZ_FMDK01000008.1 GCF_900091995.1 Streptomyces sp. MnatMP-M17 | reverse complement strand
CTCCCGTCCGTGGCCCTCGCCGCCGTGGCGGTTCCGGTGGCGAGGGCTGTCCCGAGGGCGGTGGCGGTGGTGCTGAGCAGGCGTCTTCTGCTGATCACACTCGGCTCCGATACGACTCGACGTTGAATCGTTTCACTCCTGCGAAACTAGGCCGGAAACTAGAGACCCGAGCCCGTCCCGTCAAGAGCTCCGCATCGCATCGGATTGAAACCTTTCACATCAGGTCACGGTCGGCGCCCGGTTTCAGGTCACGGTCAGCGTCCGCTTCCGGTCGGCACGTGCGCTGTTGCCCGTGTAGATGTCGAAGTCACCCGGTTCGACCATGAAATGAGGCTCGTTCGCGGCCGACCAGAATCCGAGGTCCTCGGCGCCGAGCGGGAACCGTACGGTGGTGGACTCGCCCGGAGCGAGAGTGACGCGCCGGAAGCCGCGCAGCCGGCGGACCGGCTGGACCTGGCTGGCCACCAGGTCGTGGACATAGAGCTGGACGACCTCGTCGCCGGTGCGGTCACCGGTGTTCCGTACGGTCACCGCCACCTCGACGGTGACGCCCTCGCGCAGCTCCGCGGCCGTGACGCGGTCGGCGCTCAGGCTCGGCTCGCCGACGGTGAAGGTGGTGTAGCTCAGGCCGTGGCCGAAGACGAACTGCGGGCCGTCCTCCAGGTCGAGATACCGGGACACATACTTCTCGTCGGAGTGTGCCGGGCGGTAAGGGCGGCCCGTGTTCTCGTGGTTGTAGTAGACCGGGACCTGTCCGACCGTACGCGGGAAGGTGACCGGAAGCTTGCCGCCCGGATTGACCGCGCCGAAGAGCACATCCGCGATGGCGTTGCCCGCCTCGGTACCCGGGTGCCAGGCCTCCAGGACGGCGGGCGCCGAGTCGAGCCAGTCCGACACCGTCAGCGGACGGCCGTTGACGAGGACGACCACGAAGGGCCGCCCGGTGGCGGCTATCGCGGCGATGAGCTCCCGCTGGGCACCGGGCAGCGCGAGATCGGCGCGGGTGGCGGCCTCACCGGTGATCTCGGCGGGCTCGCCCACCACCACGATCGTCATATCGGCGCCGCGGGCGAGGGCGACCGCCTCCGGGATTCCGCCGGTGTCCTGGCCCTGGGCCTCGACGCCCGGAGCATGGCCGACCTCGGCGGCGGGCGCCGCCGCCCTGACGGCGTCGAGAACCGTGACCGCGGGAAAGCCGTCGGCTCCCGGTGCGATCCAGGTGCCCAGCAGATCGGTGGAGGCGGCGAACGGGCCGACGACCGCGAGCGATCCGGACTCCGCACTCAGCGGGAGCACACCGCCGTCGTTCTTCAGCAGCACCATGCAGCGCGCCGCCGCCTCCCGCGCCACCGCCCGCGCCGGACCGGTCGGCGCGGTGATCACGGCGCTCTCGTCGGTGTACGGCCGGTCGAAGAGCCCGAGACGGAACTTCAGCCGCAGAATCCGGGCCACGGCGTCGTCGAGCCGCTCCTGGCTGATCCGGCCCTCGGCGAGCAACCGCGTTCCGTGCTCGGCGAGATGGGTGGAGACCATCTCCATGTCCACACCGGCGTTGAGGGACAGCCGGCCCGCGTCCGCACCGTCGGCCGCGAAACCGTGTGCGATCAGCTCATGGACACCGGTCCAGTCGCTGACGACGAATCCGTCGAAGCCCCACTCCTCCTTGAGGATGCCGGTCAGCGTGCGGGGATCGGCGTGCGCCGGGACACCGCTGATGGTGTTGAACGCCGCCATGACAGTGGCCACGCCCGCGTCGACGGCGGCCTTGAACGGCGGCAGATAGAGATTGCGCAGCCGTGCCTCGGAGACATCGACGGTGTTGTAGTCACGGCCGCCCTCCGCTCCTCCGTAGGCGACGAAGTGCTTGGCGCAGGCGGCGATCCGGTCCGGCGCGGCGAGATCGTCGCCCTGGTAGGCGCGTACCTTGGCCGCCGCGAGGCGCGCGTTGAGATACGGGTCCTCGCCGCCGCTCTCCGCGATCCGTCCCCAGCGCGGCTCGTGGGTGACATCCATCATCGGCGCGAATGTCCAGTGCAGCCCGTTGGAGCGCGCCTCCGCCGCCGAGACCTCGGCGTCCCGCGCCGGCACCTCGGGATCGAAACCGGCCGCCTGGGCGAGCGGGATCGGGAAGGTCGTCCAGTAGCCGTGGATGATGTCGAGCCCGAAGAGCAGCGGAATCCCGAGCCGGGACTCCTCGACGGCGATGCGCTGGAGATAGTTGGTGTGCCTGGGGCCCGTGACATTCAGTACGGAACCGAGCAGCCCGGCACGCGCCGTGGTCTCCACCTCATGGGTCTGTCCCTCGCCGGGCCCGGTGTCACCGGTCCAGGAGAGCTGCTGGAGCTGGCCGAGCTTCTCCTCGACCGTCATACGGTCGACCAGGTCCGTGATCTCGGATGCGTACGGTGCCGTGCCGCTGGCGCCGGTCATGGGAGCGCTCCCTCATGGTGATGTGTGGTGGACATGACCGCTCCCCCGGGTCCTCGCGGGACCCGGGGGAAGCGGAGCCGGTGGATCATACGGGAGCCGGCGCCGGCGGCAGGAGTGGGCGGCCGGTCAGCGGTCGCAGCCCAAGGTCCTGATGTCGACGGTGTCGGCCATCACCTGCATGCCCTTGTCGTTCGGATGGATATGGTCGCCGCCGTCGAAGACCGGCAGCAGCCGCTCCTGGTCGTAGGGACTGCGCAGCGCCTTGTCGAAGTCGGCGACGGCGTCGAGTTCACCGCTGTTCCTGATGAAGTCGTTGACGTCCTGGCGTACGGCCTCGCCCTCGGCGTCGTACTCGTACCAGCCCTTGTACGGCAGGACCGTCGCGCCGACGACACAGATGCCCGCCGTGTGCGCCCGGTCGATGATCTCCCGGTATCCGGCGATCAGATCACCGGCCGTCACTCCGGTGTGGGCCTTGATGTCGTTGATGCCCTCGAAGAGGAACACCGTGCGGACGCCGGGCTGGGAGATTGCATCGCGCTGGAGCCGCCCGAGCGCGCTCTGTCCGGCACCGTCCGCCAGCACCTTGTTGCCGGAGATCCCTTCGTTGGCGACTCCCTTGATCGCCTTGGCCCCGGTCGCGGTCCCGGTCCCGGTCTCGGTGGCGTTCTGGAGCCGGCGCGCGAGATAGTCGGGCCAGCGGCGGTTCGTATCGGTGCTGGACTGCCAGCCGTCGGTGATGGAGTCGCCCAGGGTGACCACGGCGCCGGTATTCCTGTCCGTCTCGACGCTGACCGCGTCGAGGTAGTACCAGGAGCCGGTCCGGTCGGTCCAGTTGTCGGCGCCCTCCTCGGCGGCATGGTCACCGGCGGTCGCGTACGAGGTCTGCATGGCCATGCCGTGGCCGGTCGAAGGACCGCCCGCGCTCCGTACATGGAAGCTGACGGCCAGGTCGCTCCCCGGCGCCAGCCGTCCGGGCAGTGGATCGCTGGTCACGGTGGCGCCCGGCGGGACCGTGACGGAGTCCGCGCCGCCGAAGGTGAGCGGGCGGTTGGTGCCGCGTACGACCTGCGCGCCCTCCTGCCGCCTGCCGACATGGACGCTGCCGAAGGTCACCGGCTGGTCGCCGAACGCGTTGGACAGCCGGACCCGGGTGTCGGTGCCGCCGACGCTGGTGCGCACCACCATCCGGTAGCTCCGGTCCCGGGGCGCCTCGCCCTGCCGGTCCGCGCTCGCGCCCCAGGTGATGACCTGATGCTGTGGCGCCTGCGCCTGCGCCTGCGCGTGCGTCCGGGCCGGTGCCTGTGCCTGTGATGTCGGTGCCGCTGGCGCCGCCTCCGCGGTCAGAGGCGTACACAGCAGGGCCAGCAGCGCGGCGACGACTCCCGCCGCGCGCAGGCCGTGAGAAGACCGCTGACGAGGCCTCATCGCCCGAGGTCCCGCAGCGTGACGGAACCGCCCGGCCGGAGGCTGACCTTCCGGCTCCGGTCGCCGTACGCGACCGTGGTGGTACGCCCGCCGACGCTGCGCAGCCGGGCCTCGGTGACCTTTCCGTTCCGCCAGCTCAGATCGACCACGAAGCCGCCCCGTACCCCGACTCCCGTGATACGGCCGGAGTCCGCCCAGGCCGCGGGCAGCGCGGGCAGCAGCTCGACATGGCCGGGCCGGGAGTAGACCAGCATCTCGATCATGGCGGCAGCGGTGCCGAAGTTGGACTCGATCTGGAAGATGCCGCGGCCCTTCTCGACCTCGTAGATGTCGAAGAGGTTCGGCGCCGTGCCGTTGGTGCCGTCGACGGAGGGCCTGAGGTTGGTGACGACGAGCTGGTACGCCTTGTCCGCATCCTTGAGCCGCGCCCAGCACAGGCTGCGCCAGGCGTTGGCCCAGCCGAAGCTGTTCATCCCGCGCGCGGTGAGCAGCGCGGTGGCGCCGTCCACCACGGCCTTGGGCGTGGAGGCGTCGGGGCGGATACGGTCTCCGGGGAAGAGCCCGATGAGCGGCGAGAGATGGCGGTGTGTCGTCTCACCGAGGTTGTCGGGCGACATCCATTCCTGGAGCCAGCCCGTCGTGGGGCTCACCTCGGGGAGATACAGCCGCTCCTGGAGGGCGCCGACGGTCGCGCTGTGCGCGGCGTCCCTGCCGAGGACGGCGGTGGCGGTGCGGAAGTTCCCGAAGAGCGCCCAGACCAGTTCCTGTGCGTAGGTCATGCCCTTGGCGTCCTGCGGGCCGTGCTCGGGCGACCAGTCCTTGTCGTCGATGAGCACCTCGCGGCTCCCGCCGGTGGCCGCGTCGGGGACGGTCGTGGTGATCAGCCGCGCCTCCCAGAACTCGACGGCGCCCTTGAGCAGCGGGTAGATCTTGGCGAGATACGCCGTGTCCTGGGTGAACTCGTAGTGCTCGAAGAGGGAGTTGGCCAGCCAGGCGTTGCCGCCCGGATGCCACCACCAGCCGTTGCCGCCGTGGATGTTGGTGGAGAAGGAGACGGCCCAGCCGCCGACCTTCCCGGTGGAGTTGCGGAACCGGTTGCGCGGATCGTTGAAGAGCTCGCGGGTGAGCTCGGTCCAGGACGGAAGCTGCGCCAGACAGTAGTCGGCGAAGGCGTCGAACAGGCCGGACAGGCCTGCCCGGTCGGCCATCCAGTAGTTCATCTGGATATTGATGTCGGTGTGGTAATCGCCCATCCAGTCCGGGTCGTTGCCGTCCAGCCACAGCCCCTGGAGAGCGACCGGCAGACTGTCCCGGGATCCGGCGATCATCAGATAGCGGCCGAACTGGAGGTAGGAGGCTTCGAGTTCGGGATCCGCCGCACCGTCGGTGTGGCGTGCCCTGACACGCTCCCAGGTGTCCAGGCCGCGCTGGAGCGCCGACGACTCGCCGAGCGAGATGTCCATCCGATCGAACAGCTCGCGGTGGTCGGCGACATGGCTGTGCAGCAGGGCGGTCGCCGAGTTGCGGGCCGCCGCGAGGACCTTGGTCCTGGCCAGCCGCTCGGGATCGAGGTCACGGTTACGATAGCCGGTGCCCGCGTCCGGAGCGTAGTCGGTGCCGCCGCTGACGACGACCGTGAGCTCCTTGCAGCCCGCGAAGGTGATCCGCGTACCGTCGACCGTCACCTTGCCGGTACTGCTGTACGCCGTCACCGCGGCGCCGTAGCGCAGTCCGCCGTCCGGGAAGGAGCCGTTGAACGAGGCGTACGTGCGCGCACGGTCCGCCGTGGTCCTCTCGTCATGGGTGCCGGACAGGCTCACCGATCCGGTGTACCGCCCGCCGCCCTTCTGCGAGAAGTGGACGACGATGGCGTCATCGGGATGACTGGCGAAGATCCGGCGCTCGTAGGTCACTCCTGAGCGCGTGTACGAGGAGGAGACCACGCCCTGGCTGATGTCGAGGTCACGCCGGTAGGCGGAGAGGGACGACAGGTCATGGTCCGGCAGGTCGACGGTCAGCCGCCCGAGGAGCGTGAACGAACCGAAGTCCTGCCGCCCGTACGGGAATTGGCCGTCGGCGTCGAGTGTGCCGTTGAGACCGCCGGTCCACAGGGTGGCGTCGGTGAGAAGAAGCACCTCACGGGAGGGATCGTTGCCGACGAGGGCGCCGAGGCGGCCGTTGCCCACCGGCAGGCCCTGCTCGATCATATTCGTGTCCGAGGCCGGGGACTGGTACCAGAACCTGGTGACCGACGCCTCGGGAAGCAGTGGGGACCTCGTCTGCCGGACCACCGGCGGAGAGGCCGCGAAGGCGGGCAGGCCGCCGAGGACGGTGAAAGCGCCCACCGCGGCGGCGAGGGAGAGGGCCTCTCGCCGGCTGGGACGGCGGGAGGAGTTCGGGGCTGACGCGGGTGTGCCGGTGTGCTGGTCGTCCACGGTTCACTCCATTCCGGAAGGACGGTGCGGGCGGTGCGCGAGCGGTGCGGGCATGCGGGTGCTGATCCGCCAGGGCGAGGAAAGGGCCGGTGCGGGGCCCGCGACATCAGGGCCCCGCACCGGTCTTCGGAGCGGGACGCGGGCTCGGAGCAGGGTGCGGGCTCAGAGCTGCGGTACGGCGATCCGGTCGATGTCCGGCGCGTAGTCGTCACCGCTGTCGATGGTGATCGTGTTCTTACCGGCCTTGAGCGTCACCGGGACCGTGACGGTCTCGACGGTGCCCCAGTCGGCGGTGGCGGGGAATTTCAAGCCGGTGGCGCCGTTCCCGTTGCTGGAGATCTTCGCCGGGCGCGCGTCACCGCTGATGTAGGACACATCGATCATGTAGTGGCCGGCCTTCGTCGCCACCACATCGTTGAACTGGAGTTTTCCGCCCTGGTAGAGATTGCCGACCTTGTGCGTGCCCGAGCACGCGCCGCAGTCGGCGATCGAGGCGTTGCCGCCGAGTGTGTTGGCCGGGGACTCGGCCTCGTAGGCCGTCTTCTTGAAGGCGGTTCCGCGCGGCGTGACGGTGAACAGACGCGAGCCGTGGGCCGGCAGGGCCTGGGTCACCTTCTCCTTGAAGGTGCCGAGGTCTTCCTTGTTCCAGACGTCATGGACCTTGCCCTGGCCCGTGAAGCCCAGGGACTGCCAGTCGGCGGTCACGGCGGCGGAGGTGTCGGCGAGGTTGAAGAGGGCGACGGTGTAGCTGCCGTCGGCGTTCTTCGCGCTCCAGACCTGCTGGTCACCGGTCGCGGTAACCGGTCGCGCAGGCGGCGTGCTGCCCTGGTTGATCGCGATGACGTCCTTGTTGGTCAGCAGGGAGAGGCCGTAGTCGTCCAGGCGGGTGAGGTCGTCACCTGTGTAGAGCGGCGACTTGGCGATGGCCCACAAGGTCATATAGCTCTGCCGCTCGGCCTTGGTCAGACCGTCCATCTCGCCGTTGCCGACGTCGATGGCGTCGAGGTCGTTCCAGCCGCCGGGAGCCGCGAACCGGCTCCACTTGGGCGCGTCGTAGAACCGGTCGTCGACGGAGTTCTCCCACGACACGAGCGTGTTGCAGTAGCACTCGACGTCGGTGTCGATCCGCCAGCCGTTGGAGTACCGCTTCCAGTCGGCGACATGGTTGATGTCGAGCGACCAGGAGATCTCAAGGTGCAGCGGGCGCCCTGCCTTGGCGATCGCCTGCTGCCAGGCGGCGACATCGGCGACGTTGTTGTAGTTGTCACCGCTCTTGAAGGAGCCCGGTCCGACGCCGTCGAGCTTGAGGAAGTCATATCCCCAGTCGGCGAACATCTGTGCCTGCGAGTCGATGTACTTCTGGGCACAGGGACGGGAGAAGTCGAGTTTGTAGGCGCTGTCCCAGCCGTTGGTGGTGCGCAGATCGCCGTACACGATATCGGCGGTGGTACACCCCTCGGCGTTCCAGATGGGAACCGTACCGCCGCCGTACGCCTCCTTCTCCAGGCCGACGGGAAGGTAGATGCCCGCCTTGAGTCCCTTGGCGTGGATGTCGTCGGCGACCGGCTTCATACCGCGCGGGAAGCGGCCCGGATCGGCGGTCTGCCGGGCGTAGCCGTCGAACTCCGGCTTCCACGCCATGTCGCGCCACCAGCCGGCGTCGATGTTGACGTATTCGTAGCCGTACTTCTTGAGCTTGGAGGCGAGGGCGCCCGCCTGCTTGAGGACGTTCTTCTCGGTGAGATAGCTGTAGTCGCCGTCGGGATTGAGTCCCGGGTACTTCGAGGACTGCATGCTCCAGCTCGTCCAGCCCATGTACGGCTTCTGGGCGGGAGCGGTGGCGGTGTCAGCTGCCGGCGCGGCTGCGGGAGTCGCCGTGGGCGTGGCCGCGACCGCCGCCGGGACGGCAGTGGTCAGACCGGCGGCGAGGGTGAGGACGAGCAGGGCTCTGACGGAGTACGAGGGTGACCGCATGGGCCGGGACCTCCTGTTGTCGGGGCATGACGGAGCGGGCAGGCCGGAACACGGCACGCCTGCACGGGGGTTGGGAGGAGTTCTGTGATCGGCGGTTCGGCGGACCAGTGGCTCGGTGGCCCAGTGGCTCGGCCGCGCTCAGCCCTTGCCGGAGCCGATGGTCAGCCCGCTGATGAACTGGCGCTGGAGCGCGAAGTACACGAGCAGCGTCGGGATCGCGGTCATCAGCGCTCCGGCCGCGATGAGATTGGGATTGGTGAAGTACTGGCCCTGGAGATTGGCCAGCGCGGAGGTGATCGGCCGCTTGTCGCCGGTCTCGATCAGGGCGAGCGACCAGAAGAAGTCGTTGTAGATCCAGATGGATTCCAGCGTGGCCAGCGCCGCGAACGCGGGACGGCACAGCGGCAGCACGATCTGGAAGAACTGGCGCCATACGGGAGCGCCGTCGACCAGCGCCGCTTCGGTGATCTCCTTGGGGATCGTCCTCATGTAGTTGCTGAGCACGAAGGTGCAGAAGCCGCACTGATAGGCGATATGGATCGCGATGATGCCCCATACCGAGTTGTAGAGCAGCAGCGAGTCGCTCATCCACCAGGGCAGCGGAATCAGCAGATAGAGCCGGTAGAGCGGAGTGATCAGCACCTGGGCCGGCAGCAGATTGCCCGCGGTGAAGAGCATCAGCAGGACGATGTTCCACCGGAAGTCGAAGCGTGTGACGAAGAAGGCGACCGCGGCGGAGAAGAGGAGTGTGCCGAGGACGGCCGGGACCGTGATGAGAACGGAGTTCCAGAAGAAGTGCGGCATCCCGGACTGGTTCCAGGCGTCCGAGAAGTTCTCGAAGCTCAGAGCGCGCGGCCAGGAGAGATAACCGTTGCTGCTGGTGTCCTCGTACGGCCGCAGCGAGGTGTAGACGGCCCAGAGCAGCGGCACCAGCCAGAGCAGGGCGATCCCGCCGAGGAGCCGATGCCGGCCGGTCTGCCGCTTGGGGCGGGAAGGACCGTCGTCCGACGGTGGCGTACGGCGGGTCCGTGAGCCGGCGGCCGGCGGTGTGGCGGTCGCGGTCACTGGTCCTCCTTGCGGAAGTTCTGGAAGAGGAAGGTCCCGATGGCGGCCAGCGAGACGAGCAGCAGGACGACCGCGAGGGCCGAGCCGTAACCGATATGGCTGGACTCGCCGATGATGTTGTCGGTGATCAGCAGGGAGAGCAGCTCCATACCGGGCTTGCTGCCGACTCCTCCGCCGAGTACATAGACGATGTCGAAGGCCCGCAGCGACTCCATGACGGTGACGACCAGGATGATGATGTTGACGGGCTTGAGCGCGGGAAAGACAACACGCAGAAAGGTCTGTCGTTCATTGGCGCCGTCGAGCGCGGCGGCTTCCTTGAGCGCGGGATCGAAGCCCTTCAGCCCGGCCAGATAGAGGATCATGATGTAGCCGGTGTGCCGCCAGGCCGAGGCGACGAGCACGGCCCAGAGATTGAGGTCCGGGTCGCCCAGCCAGTCGATGTGATGGCCGGGTGCCACCCCGTTGAGGACGCCGCCCAGCAGTCCGTTGTCGGGGTTGTAGATGATCTCCCAGATAAAGCCGACCACGGCCAGCGAGAGCACCATGGGCAGAAAGATCGCGGTCTGGTAGATCCGGGTGAAGCGGATCTTCCGGTCGAGCTGGTAGGCCAGGAAGATACCGAACGGAGTCGGCAGCAGGGCCGTGAAGAGCAGCCAGACGACATTGTGCTGGACCGCCGGCCAGAACGGCGGGTAATTGGTGAGGATCTCCCGGTAGTTGCCCAGCCCGGTCCAGTGGATGTCGGACAGGGCGATGCCGTCCCAGCTCGTGAAGGAGAGTCCGAGGGAGGCGAGGGCCGGCAGCCAGACGAAGACCAGCAGGGCGACGAGCGGAATCCCGATGATGACCGTGAGGAAGAGACGGTCACCGGTGCCGAGCCGGCGCGGACGGGGCCCGGACCGGTCGCGTGACGGGGAGGGCGGCGCTGGGCGCACGGAGGACATGTGGAACCTTCCCGGGTCCTGGTCAGGCCGTGAAGAAGCGCGAGCGCTGGGACTCGATCTTCTTCAGCATGGCCGAGCCGTCGTCGGGGTGGCCCAGCCACTGGGTGAGTCCCGGCAGTACGACGGTGGAGATGAAGCCCGGATCGCTGTCGCGGTCGCCGAACTGGGTGATGTGCTTGGCAGAGGCGATCAGTTGGGCGGACTTCTGCTGGAGCGCGTTGTACGAGCCGGTGTCGGCCCGGGAGTTGACGGCGACATTGCTCGGGTCGACGCCCATGTAGAGATTCTCGGCCTCGGCGCTGCCGAGGAACTCCAGCAGCCGGTTGGCCCCTTCGAGGTTCTTGGGCCGACGGCTGAGCATGAAGCCGTCGGTCGGTGCCTCGACGGTGTCCTGGCCGAAGGACGGGTCGATCTCGGGGAAGGCGAAGAAGTCGATGTCCTCGCGGAGCTTGTCGTCGGTGATCTGCTGGCCCAGGAAGAGTCCGATGACGGCCATGCCGGACTTCTTGTCGAGCAGGGACTGCGCGGCGTCCTGCCAGGAGCGGCCACCGGCGCCCTGCTGGTAGTACGGGCTCAGCTCACGCCAGAGGTCGAGCGCTCTGACAGTACGCCGGTCGGTCCAGGAGACCTCGCCGCGCATCAGCGACATATGGAAGTCATAGCCGTTGGCGCGGAGGTTCAGATAGTCGAAGGCGCCGAGGATGGACCAGCTGTCGCCGCCGCCGTAGCCGGACGCGATGGGCGAGAGACCGTCCTTCTTCATCCGCTTGGCGAGCGCGGTGAACTCGCTCCAGGTGCGCGGCGTTTCGTATCCGCGTTCCTGGAACACGCTCTTGCGGTAGAAGACGGCCCATGGGTAGTTGTAGAGCGGGACGAAGTAGTACTTCCCGTCCAGCCCCCGGGAGAGCTGCTTGGCGGCGTCGCTGAAGCCGGGGCCTATCTTCTCCCACACGTCGTCGACGGGATGGGCGAGGCCCTTCTTGGCGAAGTACTGCATGCGGTAGCCGGCGAACCAGGTGAAGACATCGTCCGGAGTGCCCTGGAGATAGGTGGAGATGCTCTTCTGGAAGGTGTCGTGGTCGACGGTGTTCGTCTTGACCGTGAGGCCGCTGTCCTTGGTGAAGGCGCCGGTGACGGCCGCGTAGGCGGACTTGGGCGTGGCGTCGGCCCCGTTGGAGCCGAAGGTCACCGTCTTCGGGTCGGACGAGGGCCCGCCGCCACAGGCGGTCAGTACGGGCGCGGCAAGGGCCGCGGCACCGATCCCGAGGGCGCCGCGGACCACACCGCGGCGGCCGGGCCCACTGGCGGGCGAGAGGGTGCGGCTCAGCGTCATCGCTACTCCTATTGCGTGTCTGTTCCGATGAAGGACTGGATGGCGGTGGCCGCGGCCCCGCGCGCCCACTCCTCGAAGGGCAGCGGACGTGTCATCACGTCGCACTGCGCGGCGGTTCCGAAGGCGGACGCGGTGAACGCGTCACGGATGTGCTCGGCGAAGAGGTCGTACGCGGCCAGGCCCTCGCCGGAGATGATGACCCGTCGTGGTCCGAGCACATTGACGACGGCCCCGATGGCCCGGCCGATGGCCTCACCGGCCCGCGCGTAGACCTCTCTGGCGCCGGGATCGCCGCGGTGGGCGAGGTCCAGGGCCTGTTCCGAGCCGGTGACCGGCAGACCGGTCACCTCCCTGACCGCGCGGATGATGGCCGAATCGCCGGCGATCGCCTCCACACAGCCGGTGTTGCCGCAGTGGCACGGCGGGCCCAGCGGATCGATGGAGAGATGGCCGATCTCACCGGCGACTCCGTGTGCCCCGGAGACCACCCGGCCATGCACCACGAGCCCGCAGCCGATGCCCGCGCCCACGGTCACCAGCGCGAAGTCGGAGATGCCGGCTCCGGCCCCGAACCACTGCTCGGCGACGGTCAGCGCGCGTACGTCGTTGTCGACGGTGACCGGCAGGCCCGTCACCGCTCCGGCCAGTTCCGCGAGCGGCACGTCCCGCCACTCCAGGAACGGCGAGTAGCGCACCACACCGGCTGCCCGGTCCACATCACCGGAGACCGCGAGGCCGAGACCGCGTACCTCCACGCCGAATCCGTCGGCCTCGGTGAGGAGTTCCTGGACGAGTCCGGCGATCGAGGCGAGTACGGCGCCCGGATCGCGGGCGGTCAGCGGCAGATGCCGGGCCACCCGGATACGGCAGCAGAGGTCCGCGAGGACCGCGATGATCTCGTCACCGGTCACCTTGACGCCGATGAACAAGGCCCTGCCGCCGTCCACCCGCAGAGGGTTGGCGGGACGTCCGAGGGCGGGCCGTGCCTCCTCGTCCACGCCCTCGACCAGATAGCCGGCCTCCATCAGCGGACGTACCGCCTTGGTGACCGCGGCCGAGGAGAGGGCGGTGCGCCGGGCTATCTCGATCCGGGTGAGCGGGCCGTGGGACAGCACGGTGGTGAAGACGAGGGAGGCGGCCGGCGTCGGTACCGGAACCGCCTCGGTGCGAGAGGTCGAGCGCATGGCCGAAACGTAGGTGGGTTCTTTTCCGCTGTCAATGAAAGAAGCAAGCTCCTTTCGAAGTGCCAACTGGAAGGATCCAGATCATGCAATTACGAGACCACTCTTGGGTATTGACAGGTGATCGAAGGGAGAGTTGGCTGCGGACTGCTCTCGTGGCGCTACCCGAACGTGAGGATCCATGCCTGTGATCTCCTTCGCCCCGGACACCGGGGTCTGGCTGCTCTCCACTCCGCGCACCTCGTACGCGCTGCGGATCGACGCGTCGGGAGCGCCCTGTCATCTCGCGTGGGGACCGCGGCTGACGCTTGAGGAGGCAGGCGAACTGGCCCTTCCTCCGGCGCCCGCGGCCAGCAGTTTCGAGGGACGGCCGCCCGTCGGCGAGGAGTTGCCCGTCGACGGCGGAGCCCGGTTCGGCCCGCCGTCGCTCCAGGTGCGGTTCGCCGACGGCACACGTGCCTTCGAGTGGCTGCCGACCGGGCACCGTACCGAAGAGCCGGCCTCCGGATCGGCCTCGGGATCGGCCGAACTGGCCCTGGAGTTCAGGGATCGGCACTATCCCCTGGAGGTCACGCTCCACTACCGCGTCCATGACGACAGCGATGTGATCGAACGCTGGACCGTGCTGCGCAACACCGGCGACGGCCCGGTGGCGCTGCCACGCGCCGACTCCGCCGCCTGGAGCCTTCCGGCCAGAGAGGACTACTGGCTGAGCCATGTCACGGGCCAGTGGTCCGCCGAGACCCAACTACGTAGGGAGCGGCTGCCGTTCGGCGAGACCGTGCTCACCAGCAGACGCGGAATCACCAGCCATCACGCCAATCCCTGGGTGATGGTGGACGCCGGTGACGCGACCGAGGAGCGCGGACAGGTGTGGAGCGCTGCCCTGGCCTGGAGCGGCAGTTGGCGTATCACCGTACAGCGCACGCCCGACGGACGGTCCGGGTTCACCGGCGGCGCGGGCCAGGACGGTACGGTCCTGCCGCTCGGCCCCGGCGAGGAGTTCACCACTCCGGTGCACGCCGGTCTCTACACCGAAGGTGGCTTCGGTGCGACGAGCCGGGCCTGGCACGCGTACACCCTGGCCCATGTGCTGCCGTATCCCGAAGAGATCCGGCCGGTGCTCTACAACTCGTGGGAGGCGACCGGATTCGATGTCGACGAGGCCGGTCAGCGGGCGCTCGCGGCCCGTGCGGCGGCCCTCGGCGTGGAGCTGTACGTCATGGACGACGGCTGGTTCGGCGCGCGGCGCAGCGAGCGGGCCGGGCTCGGCGACTGGACTCCGTCCGCCGACCGCTTCCCCGCCGGGCTCACGCCTCTGGTGAAGGAGGTGCACCGGCTCGGGATGCGGTTCGGGCTGTGGGTGGAGCCCGAGATGGTCAATCCGGACAGCGATCTCTACCGTGCGCATCCGGAGTGGGTACTGCACTTCCCGCACCGCGACCGTACCGAGCTGCGCAGTCAGCTCGTTCTCAACTTCGCCCGCCGCGATGTCGCGGACTGGGCGTACGGCTGGCTCACCGAGCTGGTCGGCGCCCATGACATCGACTTCCTGAAGTGGGACATGAACCGCGCCTTCAGTGAGGCGGGCTGGCCGGATCAGGCGGACGGCGCCGACCATGTGGGGACCGCATATGTGCGTAACCTCTATGGAGTGCTCGACCGCCTGCGCGCCGACCATCCCGGGCTGCGGATCGAGTCGTGCAGCGGTGGCGGCGGCCGGGTGGATCTGGGCATTCTCTCCCGGACCGACCAGGCGTGGACCTCGGACAACACGGACGCCGCGGACCGTGTGCTGATCCAGCACGGTTACGGGCAGCTCTATCCGGCGCGGACCATGGCGGCGTGGGTGACCGATGTGCCGAACCAGCTCACCGGCCGCTCGGTGCCTCTGCGCTTCCGCTTCCATGTGGCGATGGCCGGAGTGCTGGGCGTCGGCGGTGATCTCAACCGCTGGTCGGACGGTGAGCTGGCGGAGGGCTCGGAGCTGGTGGCGCAGTACAAACGCGTACGCCATCTCGTACAGCACGGCACACTGCACCGGCCGCGCGGTCCCGTGGACGACGGACCGGCCGCGGTGCAGTACACCGCACGGGACGCGGGCGAGGCACTGCTGCTGGTCTGGCGGCGCGCTCCCCGCCATGGCGCGCCGAGTGTCCCGCTCCGGCTGGCCGGTCTGGATCCCGACGCACGCTACCGCGACGCCCGTACCGGTGCCGTCCACTCCGCGGCGGTCCTGACCGGCTACGGCTACGAGCCCGATCTGCCGCCGGGCGACTGGTCGAGCACGGCGGTGCATCTGATCCGGCTGCCGTGACGGCTCCCGCGGGGGTCCGACGTGCCCGGCCGGGCACGTCGCCCTCGCGTCAGATGCGCCAGCCGCGGATGTGCTCCGCAGCCTGGTACACATTCACCTTGCCCGACTGGACGGCGCGCACCAGCTCGACGAGCGCGCCGTACGGCGGATCGATTCCCTCACCGGACGCGTGCATATACGCGGCGACGACCTGGCACGCGTACAGACTGTTGCGGTACGGCAGCGGCTCAAGCCGGACCAGTGTGTGGAAGAGGGCCGCCGCACGCCAGGCCACATCGGGTTCACTGGTGGCCGGACGCGGGATACGGGTCTTGTGCCGCGCGACGGCGGCCACCAGGGCCGAGTAGTCGGCGACGGAGACATCCTCGGGGACGGCCTGTTCCTGTACGTCCAGGAGCCAGGCCACATCGATATGGAGCACGGGCATCAGGCGGCGTCCACCTGCCGGTTCTCATGCCCGGAGGGTGGGATCTCATTGGCGAAGGCCTCGTCGAACTCGGACCTGTGCCGCTCGCCCCAGGTGACCGCGTAACGGACGAACTGGATCCGCTGCTGCTCACGCAGAGGCAGATCATGGACGTACTGCTTGAGCGACTTGCCCTCGGCTGCCGCCGCGGCGCGCACCGCCTCCAGCTCGTCCTCGGTGAAGCTGATGTTGAGAGATGGCATGGACCTACGGTACCTAACCGGTACCGTTCAGGGAAGTGCCCAGGTCACACCGGTCCGTCCGGCCGGCGGGGCGACAGGGAGATCGCGACGGCCGCGTACGGGTGAGGCGAGCAGGATGAGCCCGGCCAGCGGCACGCCCGCGGTCAGCAGCCAGATGGCCGGGCGGACGCCGAGTGTGGTGCCGAGCACTCCGCCGAGCAGCGCGCCCAGCGGCAGCGCGCCGTAACTGAGGAAGTACGAGCTGGCCGAGAGCCGGCCGAGCAGTTCGGGCGGGCAGTAGCGCTGCTGGAAGCCCGACTTGATGACATTCTCCGCGACGACCGCGGCGGAGACGCAGAAGCCGCAAAAATGACGTGCCCGCCGCCGGTGCCATCCACCGCCGGCACGGTTCACTTGTGGTGAGCCGCGCCGAACTCTCCTTGGCGCGCGGGCCGTTCACAAGGAGTGTGTGTGTCCGTCGAAGCCGCCCACCGTGCGATCGCAGCCTCAGTCTCCTCCCTGATGCCCCGGGCCCGCACCGAACTGGCCGAACTGGTCGCATTCCGCTCGGTGGCCGATCCGGCGCGGCTCCTCAGCGGCGAGTGCGAGGCCGCCGCCGAGTGGCTGGCCGGAACTCTGCGCGCCGAAGGCTTCCAGGACGTGGCGTTGCTGGACACCTCGGACGGCACCCGGTCGGTGTACGGCTCGCTGCCCGGACCGCCCGCGAGCCCGACCGTACTCCTCTACGCGCACTACGACGTCCGGCCGCCACTGGACGAATCCGCCTGGCACACACCGCCCTTCACCCTGACCGTGCGGAAGAACGGCCGGTGGTACGGGCGCGGCGCGGCGGACTGCAAGGGCGGCATCCTCATGCATCTGCTCGCGCTGCGCGCGCTACGGGCCGGTGGCGGGCTGCCGGTGAATGTCAAACTGATCGTGGAGGGCGCGCAGGAGCAGGGCACGGGCGGTCTGGAGCGGTACGCGCGGGCGCATCCGGAGCTGCTCGCCGCCGACACCGTGGTCTTCGGCGACGCCGGCAATGTACGGGCCGGGCTGCCGACCGTGACCGCCTCGCTGCGCGGGACGGTGCTGGCGCGTGTCACGGTGGAGCCCTCACGGCGCGGACCGTCGGCGGGCCCGGGCTCCGGGCCGGGACCGTCCGACACCGGCCCCGCCGCGGACACCGCGGACACACCCGACGCCACGGCCGCGCTGATCCGTACGCTCGCCTCTCTGCACGACAGCGAGGGCAACACCGTCATCGACGGCCTCGGCGGGGCCGGAAGCTGGCACGGTGTGCCGTATCCGCGCAAGCGGTTCCGTGGCGACGCCAAAGTGCTCTACGGCGTGGACCTGCCCGGTTCGGGAACCGTCGCCGACCGGCTCTGGGCCCGGCCCTCCGCGACCGTCGTCGGACTCGACTGTCCACGGGCGGGCAGTACGGACAGCGCGCGGGCGCTGGTCAGTCTCCGGACCTCGCCGGGAGCGGACTCCGGCAGGGCCGCCGAACTGCTCGTCGCCCATCTGGAGTCGCACGCGCCCTGGGGAGCGCGGGTGCGGGTGGAGATCGTCGGAGAGGAGCGGCCGTTCAACGCCGACACCACGGCACCGGCCTACCGGGCGATGGCGGAGGCCATGCGGCTGGTGTACGGGCAGGAGATGCGGGTGGCGGGCCTCGGCGGCTCGATCCCGCTCCGCGACGCCCTGGCGGATCTCTCTCCTCGGGCCGAGATCCTGCTGATCGGGCTGGGCGAGCCCGAGGCGCGGGTCCACGCGGTGAACGAGAGTCTGGACCCGCGTGAATTGGAACGGATGTCGGTCACCGAGGCGCTGTTCCTGTGGCGGCTGCGGCACCGGTCTCCGCACGGCTCCTGTCGGTCCTGAGCCATACCAGGGCCGCCGCCGTCATCGCGGTGATACCGGTGGGCAGGGCGGTGCGGACGTCCGGGGCGAACTCCGGCGAGTGGTTCGGTGGCAGAGCCACGAGCTTCTCCTCGGCCGTGCCGGGCGTCCTGGCCCAGGTCTTCGGGCCGACCGTCCCGAGCATCCAGTAGGACAGCGCGATTCCCGTCATCCCGTGCACGGACGCTCCCGCGTCCCCGTAGAGCGGAAAGTCCTCCGTGGCCATGGCCGGTGGCCAGACCGCCACGCGCTCGGGCCCGTACAGCTCCACATGGGCCCGGCGCACGGCCGCCGTGGCCGCCGGATCGGGATGTGTGACCGGCGACCGGGAGACGACCGTGATCTCCGGCTCCCGGGGACAGCCGGACGCGGCGCACTCGGCCCGGATGATCCGTTCCACCGAGCCGGTCATCCGGTCGAGCGCGCGCTCGGACAGGGCCCGCACGGTGATACCGAGGCTCGCCCGTTCAGGGACGAGATTGCCGGCGGTGCCCGAGTGGAACGATCCGACGTTCAGGGCCACTTGCTCGGTCGGCGCGGACTCCCGGGACACCGCGCCCTGGAGCCGCAGCACGGCGGCGGCGCCGGTGAGCACCGGATCGACCGCGAGGTGCGGAGTGCCCGCGTGGCCTGCACGGCCGTGGATGACGGCCTCGAAGCCGGCACTCCCCGCCAGCATCGGACCGTAACCGTGGGCGACCATTCCGCCGAGCAGTGGCGCCGTGTGCTGGGCGAGTACGGTGTCGGGCCGCCCGAAGCGCTCGTACAGCCCGTCCTCCAGCATGGCCCGCGCTCCCGCGAGCGTCTCCTCGGCCGGCTGGCCGACGACCACGACCGTGCCGTGCCAGTTCTCCCGGGCGCGGGCCAGCAGGGACGCGGCGCCCGCGACCGCGGCCAGATGCAGATCGTGTCCGCAGGCGTGGGTGACCGGGCCCTCGCTCGCGTAGGGCAGACCGGTGCGCTCCGTCATGGGCAGGGCGTCGAGTTCGGCGCGGATCATGACGCGCGGTCCGTCCCCGTTGCGCAGGACTCCGACGACGCCATGGCCGCCGATGCCCTCCGTCACCTCGTAGCCCGCCTCCCTCAGCCACTCCCCCAGCGCGGCGGCGGTCCGCCGTTCCTCGCCGGAGAGTTCGGGATGGCGGTGCAGATCCAGATAGAGGGCGACCGCCGGGCGCAGGACCTCGGTCAGCCCGTCCAGGACGGGAATGTTCTCTCCGGAGTACGCGGCAGGGCTCACCCGGTCCATGGTGCGGCACGGGCCGGGCCCGCCACGTACAGACCGCTGACACAAGTGGTCAGTGGAAGACGTGCCGTTGTGGAAGTGACGTCCGCTGGAATACAGGTGGCACAGATCGGGTCGCCGGGGAGCCCTCCGGAGACCGGGCCTACCTCTAAGGAGTCACCATGGCTGACAAGAGCACCCTCGCCTCCCTCGCCGACGAGATCATGGAGCTCGAGTCGGAGACCTTCGAGATCTCCGACTACTCGGACGCCAGCGAGGTCGTCCTCGCGGGCTCCACGAGCTGCAGCTCGACGTCGACCTGCTCCTCCACCACCAGCACCACCTCCTGCAGCGCCTGATCCCACGCGCTCAGCACAGAAGCGGGCGGCACCTGCGAGTTCTCTCGCCGGTACCGCCCGCTTCCGTATGCGGTGTGCGTGTGTGTGCGGTGTGCGACGCGCCGGGCGCCGTATGCCCATGTACGGTGCCCGGCACGGGAGTTACGGACCTTACGGGAACGGGTGCGGCACCATCCGGATCTCCGCCTCCGTCAGCTCACCGGTGCGCAGTCCGCCTCGCCGCGCGGCCGTCCGCAGCCGTGGCATCAGCGGAGCGCGCTGACGCGACCAGCCGAAGTCGATCGGCAGCAGTCCCGGGACGATCGTGGCGACGGTACGCAGTCCGATGCGGTGCTGCTCGGGCGTGGTCTGGTCGACGACGATCACATCGTGTCCGGCCCGTACGAGTTCGTCCCGGCAGTGGAGCACATCGTCCCGCAGATCGCCGGTACGCGGCCGGTCCCGCTCCTCCCACGTACGGTAGACATCGGCCGTCGCTCTGACGGCGGACGGCTCCAGATAGCTGCGGACATGTTCGGCCATCCTGGGCAGACCGTAGAGCTGGGCATGGTCCTTGAGATGCAGGACCTTCCCGAAGTCCTCGGCCATGGCGTCCAGTTCGGAGCGGCGCTCCTCGACCTGGCGCGGCAGATGCGGGATATAGGTGAGGACCTCGGACAGGGCTCCTTCCAGGGCCGCCGCCGGATCGAGGCTCGCGCCCGCGCCGAAGGAGAAGGTGCCGGGCCCGCCGTCACGTCGTACGGCCAGACCGGTGACGACCGGTACGGCGAGATCGATCCGGTTGTCGAACGCGTGGACGTCATAGCCCTGGAGAGCCGCTCGGTCGATCATCGTACGGACCGTGGGATCGCCGACCGAGTCCAGATCGATCTCGGTGAGCGGCGTATTGCCGTACCAGGCGACCAAGAAGGCGTCGCGCTCGATGAGTTCGAGCAGTCCGCCCAGCACCGCCTCCTCCAGACAGCCGCCGATCGCGCAGCCGTTGGAGCATTCGAAGACGAAGTTGTCGGAGGCGAGACCGGCGCTGTAGTGGACGAGCCGGGCCGGTACGAGCAGAGGGCGCTCGTCGCGCAGCGAGTAGCCCCAGACCCAGGGAATGGGCCGGTCGGGATCGAACGGACTGACCATCGGGTCGTCGCGATAGGTCTCGGGCGAGTAGAAGCCGCACTCGGCCGGATCGAGGGCGGGCAGGCCGTCTCCGCCAAGAGCGCTGTAGGCGGCGGTGAGCAGGGTGGTGCCGGTGCGCCGATGGGTGCCGGCGTACCGCTCCAGGCCCTCCAGGAAGGCGAGATCGCGGCTGGCGTCGAAGCCGTTGGCCTGGCCGCTCCAGGTCACATCCGTCAGCCCGGCGTATCCGCGCATGAAGACACTGCCCGCGACCGGAGCGGTGGTGGGCGAGGTGACATTGATCCAGGTGCCGGCGCCGAGCACACCGGAGACCGGATTGGCGAGCGCCGTGACCGGCATCGGATACGAGGAGGCGCGGCGCAGCCGGTACACATCGGGCGCGGGCTTGGGCCGGCTGACGAGTCCCAGCCGCGCCTCGTCCCGGCTGTCCGTGCCGCGCGGGCCGCAGTGCGGGCAGAGCGGATCGGCGAGCAGCGGATACGTCCGCACCTCAAGCGTGGTGAGATCGAGCTGTGAGACCTGCGGCAACCGGCCGTCGGCGGCTGGCCGCTCCGGCGGGAGTGCCGGGCGTGCCGGGCGCATGGAGTCCGGGAGGACGACGGCGCGGTAGAGGGCGTCCACGGCGTCGATCGCGTACGGAGTCAGGCGCGGCCAGTGGCCGGCGGCGCGGGTGCGGGCTCCGGTCTCCAGGGCGTCCCGCTCGGTACGGGTACGCAGCCGCTGCCATCGCATGGCCAGGCACTGGCCGCAGGCGGAGGCGTCGCCGTCACCGCCCCACGGGCCCACGAGCACCGTGCGCGCGGTGAGATGGACGGTGGCTCCGGGACGTACGGCGGCGAAGGGATCGCCGTCGCGGTGGCCGAGAACATCTCCGGCGCCGAGAGGCACCACCGCGGGACCGGTGGCGGGCGCGAGCCGTTCGGCGAGCGAGCGCTGGAGATGGTCCCGCGCCGACTCCAGCGGTATGCCGTCCGTCGTGGCCGCGGAGGCCGTCGTCGTGGATGCCGTCATGCCTTGTTGCTCCAGCGGAATGTCTTCAGCGCGAGCGCGCCGAAGACGACGGTGAAGACGAGCAGTCCACCGCAGCCGATCGCGATGTCGTCGAGTCCGCCACGGCCGGAGAGCGCCGCGGACACCGCGTCGTTGAGATAGCGCAGCGGCAGCACCCGGGAGACCGCCTGGAGCCAGGACGGCATCATGTCGAGCGGGAGGAACGAGCCGGAGAGGAAGGCCATCGGCACCATCAGGAAGTTGGCGATGGCGGCGACCGCCTCCGGAGTGTCCGCGTACGAGCCGATCACCACGCCGATGGTGAGGAACGCGGTGATCCCGAGTACCAGTACGGGCAGGGCCAGCGGCCAGCGGGCGTCCAGCTCCAGTCCGAACAGCGGCAGCATCGCCACCGCGACGAACACCACGGCTTGTACAGCGCCCACGGCAAGCGCGAGCACATAGCGCGAGGCCAGGACCGCGGGCAGCCGGGTGGGCGTCATCCGGATCAGCCGCAGCAGATCGTCGCGGCGCCACTGCATCAAGGTGAAGGCCACGCCGAAGACGGCGGCGTTGGCCACGCCCCAGGACATGACGCCCGGCGCGATGTAGGAGATATAGGGACGGCCGGTCTCCTCCACTTCCTGGCCTCGGAAGATCAGTCCGAAGACGACCAGGAAGAGGAGAGGGAAGGCGAAGGTGAAGAAGAGAGTGGCCTTGTCCCGGACCTGTGCCCGGAAACCGGCCCCTGTCAGTGCCGCGTACGCGCTCATCCCTGCCGCTCCGTGTTCTCGGCGCCGTTGGTGCCGTCCGTGCCGTTCACGCCGTCCGTGCTGTTGGTGTCATTGGTGCCGGTGAGTTCGAGGTAGACATCCTCCAGCGTGGCCGTACGGGTCTGGACGCCGTCCAGACCCGTGAGCGCGTCGACCGCCTGGAGCACCTTGCCGGACACGGCGGTCTCCAGGACGAGCGAACCGCCCTGCACGGAGACCCGGTCCACTCCGGGAATGGCCGCCGCGTCCTGCTCGGTCATCCGCTCGGCGGGAATCAGCAGTCTGGTCGGTGCGCCGGCCGCGGTGACGAGATGGTGCGGGGAGTCCAGGGCGACGACGGAACCGTCCACGAGGATCGCCACCCGGTCGCAGAGCGCCTCGGCCTCGTCCAGATGGTGTGTGGTGTAGACGATGGTGCGGCCCTCGCTCTTGAGCTCGCGCAGCACCTTCCACAGATCGCGGCGGGCCTGCGGATCCAGCGCCGCGGTGGGCTCGTCCAGGAAGATCAGCTCGGGCCCGTGGACCAGCGCGGAGGCGATGGCGAGCCGCTGGCGCTGGCCGCCGGAGAGGTTCTCGACCATCACATCGCGCTGTTCGGTCAGCCCGACCGAGTCGAGCGTACGGTCGGCGTCCTCGCGCCCGGCACCGTACAGGGCGGCGACGGTACGGAGGTGTTCGCGCGCCGTCTGGCGTACGAAGAAGGCGGAGGACTGCGTCTGCACACCGAGCCTCGGCAGCAGCGCCACATTCCGCGGCCAGGGCGATTGGCCGAGCACCGTGACGGTCCCGGAGTCCGCCTCGCGCAGGCCCTCCATGATCTCGACGAGGGTGGTCTTCCCCGCGCCGTTGGGTCCGAGGAGTCCGAAGAACTCCCCGCGGTTCACCTGGAGTGACACACCGTCGACGGCCTGGCGGTCGCCGTATCGCTTGCGTATCGCGTCGACGACGATCGCCGCGTCGGTGGCTGCCTCGTCCGGCACGGACGCCATGGTCCTGGCCTCGCTCATGTGGTTCTGCGCCCCTCGGGGATCGTTGGTCAGTGAACTAGATGGAAGTAGAGGCCTGTTGTCAGGGCCGCCAGCAGCAGTACGACGAGCAGGGCCGATCCCACCGCGTAGCGGAGGTAGACGGTACGGGCGCGGCGCGGATAGCGGGCCGCGGCCTCGCGGTCGCCGAGGCGCAGCCGCAGATACCGTCCGCTCTCCGGTGCGAGGTGGGAGACGCGCAGAGCGTGACCGAGCATCGTGTAGCCGTCAAGTGGCGGCAGCGGCAGCAGATTGACGAGGGCCTGGGCGCTGCCGAGCAGCAGCAGACCGGACAGTACACGGCGGGTCGGGTCCCCGGCGGGCAGCGCGGCCCACCAGGCCAGGAACGGCAGCAGGAAGAGCAGATTGGCGAAGGCCCCCGCGCCCGCCACCGCGAACTGATGCCAACGGGTCCGCAGATAGCGGTAGTTGTCCACCGTGCAGTACATGACGGCCATCGGCAGCCGCCAGCGCAGTCCGATCTCGCTGACGGTGCCTCCGTAATGCCGGGCGGCGACTCCGTGCGCGAGTTCATGGAGCGCGGTGCTGAGCCAGAGCAGGGTGAAGACCGCGATCAGCGCGACCGGCTGGTGGAACAGCCACCAGGTGTCGTCGGCCAGTTCGGGCAGCGCCGTGGCGAGCAGGACCTCCATCGCCGCCATGAGCCCGGTCAGCGGAACCAGGACCGGAGCGCGCAGCACGGGACGCAGCAGCCGGTGGAGCCGGCCGGTGGTGGCGTTCGCGTCGGCGACCAGCCGCATGGTGCCGCGCAGCGGGGTGCCGTTGAACGGTCCGCCGCTCTCCCGGTCCGCCGGGACCGCTGCCGACGGCCGAGGCGCTCCGGCCAGCAGACCACGGGTGCCGAGCAGGGCGAGGAGCTGCTTCCAGTGCGGCTCGGCGAGGCGTTTGCCGAAGGCCTCCGCGTACTCCTCCCCGATCTCCTCCAGGCTGCGGACGCCGTCGAGCCGGGAGATCAGGAAGTACTCCTTCACTCCCACCTCGAAAGCGGCGCCTCCTTCCGGGTCCTTGATCAGATGCACGGTGGCCGGACCGTGCAGCAGGGCAGGGCTGAGCAGGATGTCCGGGCGCAGCGCCGGGCGATGGGAGAGGAGTCCGGCGGAGTCCGCCGGCCGGGCCGGGTTGGCGGGTGAACCGCTCATGGGATCGCCGCCGGAGTGGGAGTGCCGGTGACGCCCTCGCGCAGGACCCGGCCCAGCACATGCGACAGATACGCCTCGTCCCGGATCGTCACATGCAGCCGGTTGTTGGTCATATGCATATACGGCGAGAGCAGCAGAGGCAACGCCACGGCGGGATCGGTGACCGACTCGTCGCGCGTACCGTCCCAGGAGCGGAACACCAGCTCGCCACGGACGGTCAACTCCTCGGCGCGGGCGCGGAGTTCAAGACAGTGCTCGGCCCAGCCGCGCAGAAAGGCGGGCAGCCGGCCCAGCTCGCCGGTACGGACGGCCTGCCGGATTCCCTCGAAGCGGCGGCCGAGGCCGGGAGCCATCTCCGCGTAGTTCTTGTCGTACTCCTTCGAGCCGATGAAACCGGTGCCGGGAAACGCCTTGTGCCAGAACTCGTAATAGCGGTCGAGATATCCGCCGAGTTCCTCGCGTTCGGGCAGGAAACAGCCGGCCATGACCATCATGAGCTGGGCCGAGGTGCCGAGCAGCACGGTCCGCAGATGCAGATTCATGGTGCGGAAGGCGTCCATGACCAGCTCGCTGGAGTGCGCGAAGTGCCATTCCGCCAGCTCGATACCGGCCGGGCCGCCGTACTTGCCGTACTCGGGCTCGTAGGGCTCGTACGAGTAGGAGTTGTTGGGCCGCAGATTCATCCTGCCGTCTGCGTCCATGAAAGCGCCGCGGTCGCCCTCCGGGAACTCGATCTCGAAGAGCGTGTTGTAGAACTCGTTCAGGAAGCCCGAGTCCACCTCGTAGAGGGCGGGCCTGGCGCGGAGGAAGGCGCCGATGGCCTCCTCGGCGCGGCGGCGCACCTCGGCGGTGGCCGTCGCGTCGGCGGGCTTGAGCCGGAGCCGGACGTGCGGTCCTTCCAGCCAGTAGTTGATGAAGAAGTGGCCGGCCAGCAGTCCGTCGGCGGTCAGTTCCGCCACCAGCGGGCGGACACAGTTCACCAGCAGAGGCTGCGGGTTGGCCGCGTAGAAGATATGGATGGCCTGCCAGTCGCCCGCGGCGGCCTGGGCCTCGGTGGTGGCGGGGGCGGGAGTCAGCTCTGACATGTCGGTGCGCCCTTTGTGCGTCGGGTCGAGGTGAAGGTCTCCACGGCCAGCTCGGCGACATGGCTGCCGCGCGCGGACCGGACATGCAGTCCGTCCTCGGAAGGGAGCATCTCCCGCAGCACGACCCGGTCGTCCGGATGCGTCGGGAGCGCTTCGAGGGCGGTGAGGGAGAGACAGCTCCGGAAGTCCACATACTGGGGCTTGGCGCCCGCGCCGCCCCGGGGCCCGGCGGAGACGGTGGCGAAGACCTGGTCGGGCAGCCGGTGCGCGCGCCGCCAGCGCTGCCAGTCGAGGAACCAGTCCTGGTCGTCGGTGCCGGGACGGCGCTGCGGCAGCGCACCGGCCGTGGTGGTCCAGCTCCGCCGGCTCAGGACGACATCGCCGTGCAGCACCCGAGGGCGCGCGGTGACACCGTCCTCGGACTGGCCCTCCGGGACACCGGCCCATACATCGAGAGGTGCCATCGAGGTCGGGGACAGCAGCAGCAGGGTGCGCGGGATCTCGGGCAGGGCGAGCGGCACCAGATAGCCGAGATAGACCGGGACGACCTCACGGCCGAGCCGGGCCGAGCGCAGCACCAGCCGGTCGGTGTCCTCGTCGTGCTCGACGGAGAGGTCGTCCAGATGGATACGGCGGTCCTCGGGGACGGTGCTCGACTCACCGGGACAGACGATCTCGTAGTCGGTGAGCGGGCTGTGCAGATTGAGATTGCTGGTGACCGCGCCACCGGTGATCTCGGCGAGCACCGCTCCGTCGGGAGTGAGGGCGGCGGCGGTGGCGCGCAGCTCCTGCGAGAAGGCGTCGTCCGCCTCGCCGGAGGTGCTCGGTGTGTCGTAGACATGGGTGAACCGGCTGAACGGGAAGGAGAGTCCGCCGTAGGAGCGGTTGAGCACGATCAGCGGTTCGCCGTTTTCGCGGGCGAGCTGGAGATGGTGCGACTGAGGTACGAAGTCGCCCGCGACCGGGGCGAGTTCGGCCGCCACCGGGGCGAGGTCCGCCTCTCCGAGCCGGATCTCGGCCGTCCGGGCCGTCTCGCCCGTCTCGGCCGCGTCGCCGCGTGCTTCCCAGGTCTCCCAGGCCTGTCGCATCCGGCCGATGAACGCCCGGCGTGCCGCGTCGATGGAGCGGATCCCGGACAGGCTCAGCCAGTTCTCCTCCGGTACATATTCTCCACGGTCGTCGAACGGCCGCCGCTTGCCCACGAAGGAGAGGTACTGGTCGAAGAAGTCCTCGTGGAAGTCATGGACGAGCCCGAGCAGATCGTCGCACCGTCCGCCGCGCCCGTACCGCGCCAGGAAGAAGCCCTTGAAGGTGACGCGCTGAGGCAGTGTCAGATCGAAGGCGGGCAGGATCCGTTCGACGGAGCGCAGCGCGCCGCCCGCCGGTCCGGTCCACGCGCCCAGACCGCAGCTGATCGCGCGGCCCGCGCTGACATCCTCGTACAGCAGCGTCTGCGGCAGGGTGGCCTCGCCCTCGCCGTCGGTCAACAGGGCCTGAGCGGCGCGCAGTCCGCCGCGCAACTCGCGCAGCAGCTCCGCCCGTTCGGCGCGGCCGGCCGAAGGGAAGCGGTCGATGGTGGAAACAGGCCCTTCGAGGGCGGCGGCGAGTTCATCGGCCCAGGGACGGTCGAGTCCGCCGAGCGCGTCACGGAAGGCACGCAGCGGATCGCCACTGTGGACATCGGTGTCCAGGCAGGGCACCCGCACCATGCCGAGCTGGAGCAGCGCCGCCACATAGGTCTCGCACATCTCGGGCTCGGCGTCGTGCTCGGTACGGAGCCACTCCACCAGATCGCGGTAGCGCAGCTCGCGGCCGGTGCCGGTCTCGGTACCGGTGCCAGCCTCTGTGTCTGTGTCTGTGTCGAAGAGGGCGAGCAGCCGGTCCAAAGTGCCGCTGCGGCGAAGGAAGAACAGCCGGTCCTTGACCGCGTCGAAGGTGACCGCGGCGGAGTCGTCGCCCGTCGTGACCCACTGGCGTACATACCGGATCCGGTCGTCGTCGCGCTCCCAGCCGGAGGCCAGCCGTACGGGCAGATCACCGCGCCGGGCCGGATCGGCGAGGATCAGTTCGGCCAGCCGTCCCAGCACGACGACATTGAGCCGCACATGGCTCGACCACTCCTCGTCCACGCGGAGGGCGGCATCGGCGCCGCCTTCCTCGAAGAGACCGGTGGCGACACCGGTGAAGGTGCTGAACGGGCTGGTCTTGCAGGCCGTCCGGTACAGATAGGACAGCACCGAACGTTCGATCTTCCGCATCCGCTTGTCGTGCGGCGCGCCGGACGCGGCCTTGGCGACATAGGCGTCGAGCTGCGCCTCCAAGGTCGGGGAGGCGAGCAGGAGCCCGCAGCGGAGCCGGTCCTCGGTGAGCAGACCGCGCAGCGCGGCGCGGGTCCGGTCGAGATCGGCGGCGAGCAGCGGTGCTCCCTCGGTACGCAGCTTCTCCAGATGCAGGCGGTCCCTGAGCCACTCCGCGGTCAGTTCGGCGGCGCGCGCGTCGAGTGCGGCGACCAGAGCCACGGCGCTCCCGGGCGCGGCCGGCAGCCGGTTGTTGAAGATCTGGCGGCGCAGTGCGAGCAGTTCACGGCGCTGGGCGCCGCCCTCACCGTCCGGGGAGACATCGGTGGTCCGTATCACCTCGTGCAGCAGATCGCTGAGTTCGGCGCCACGGGTCCGCAGCCGGTCCTCGGCCGCGAGGACATCGTCCGACCAGCGGCTGCTGTCCTCGCAGCGCAGCGCGTGCACGGACTCGACGGGAAGCCCGGCGACGCGCAGCATGAAGCGCCGGCCGGGCCGCCAGTCGGTCTCCACGGCCTCCGAAGCCACCGCGGCCGTACTCGGACGCGTACTCGTTGTCGTGCCTGTCGTCATGCTTGTCGTCGTGCTTGGTGTTGTGCCTGTTGTTGTGCTGGTACTGGTGCTGGTGCCCGGTGTCATGGCAGTTCTCCCGTCCCGGGTCAGGCGATCTCGTAGCGGAAGTCGGCGGGCCGCGCCCGCTCGTTGCCGAGCAGCATGATGAGCAGCGGATCCTCGCCCGTGCGGTCGAGGCCGAGTTCCTCGATGTAGGAGATGTTGTCGAAGCCGAGCGCGACGCCCGCGCCGAGGCCGAGGGCCGACGCCGCGGTGTAGAAGGTCTGGGCGACGGCTCCGATCGTGCCGTTGACCAGCCGGTAGCCGCGGTCGCCCACGGCGTCGAGCACGGCGCTGGTACGGACGGTGGGCACGAGCACGGCGCCCGCCTGCTCCAGGTTGTAGTTGGAGAGGAAGTAGTTGCGCTGGAGGAAGGGACCGGGCGGGCCCGGCACCACCAGACGCAGCTCATGGGCGGCGGGATCGTAGGCGTACGCACCGGGCTCGACGCCCTCGACATGGTTGATGAAGGCATACAGCGTGACGAGTCCCGGAGTGGCCGGCTGATCCCGTACGGAGCCGTCGGCCACGGCGGGCTCGGCGGACCCAGCGGGCTCGGCGGGCTCGGCGGGCCGTTCGGCGTCACAGCCGAGCGAGGCGGCGGCGCAGGCGGCGAAC
>NZ_FMDK01000241.1 GCF_900091995.1 Streptomyces sp. MnatMP-M17 | reverse complement strand
CCGCGGCGACCCCGGGCGGCCCCCCCGCCGCCGTACCGCAGGCCAGAAGCGCCGACCGGACCGACTGCCCGGACGCCATACGGACCGCCGTGGCCGAGGCCCTCGCCGAGGAGCGCGAGCGCGAGCTCGCCGAGGCGCGCGCCTTCTGGGCCGCGCAGGAGGCCCGGGACGCGGCCGACACGCCGTCGCTGCTCGGCGGGCTCGCGGGCCTCGGCGCCGAGGACGGACCGTTCTACATCCCGCGCCAGGTGGACTTCGCCGGTTTCGAGTCGCTGGATCTCGACGCGGCCGAGGCGCTCGACAGCTTCGCCGACTATCCGGACCTCAGCGAGATCAGTGAGGTCAGTGAGGTCAGCGAAGTCAGTGAGGTGAGCGGAGTGGGCGGCAGCGGCGGTATCGGCGAGGTCGGCGATTTCACGGAGGACTCGCCGGAACTGGCCGCGGCCCGCCGCCGGCATCCCTCGCACCCGGACTTCGTACCGCTCCAGACACCCGTCGTCAGCGACCACGAGCGCACGATCACCCGGCTCGAAGAGCTGGCCGCGACCCGTACGGCGCTCGCCGATGTGCGGCCCGGTCCGCTGGGCACACTCGATGTCTATGTCTTCGCGGACGGTACGACGCTCTGTATGACTCCGGGCCACCGGGAGACCGCCGAGCGGCTCGCCGCGGCGCTGCGCGCGGGCGACGCGCCGTTCCTGCTGGGCGGCTCCGGTGTCTCCGGCGCGTACACCCTGACGTTCTCCTACGGAGGCGACGGCAGCGGCACCGGTCATGACGCCACGGGCCGTGGCACCACCGGCTCCGGCGCCGACGCAGAAGCCGCCGACGGAGAGGGCGCCGAGCACGTCTACATCCTCGCGGACCGCGTCATCGCCTCGCTGTAGTCCCGCCCGTAGTCCCTCACAGGGCCGCGCGGCCGACCGCCCGCTCGACCGACCTCACGGCCTCGTCCAGCTCCCTCACGGACGGGGCCGTTCTCAATGCCTCGGCCAGATCCGCGGCCGCGACGGTGAGCTGGTCCGCGACGACGAAGACACCGGCGTCCGGCATGATCCGCGGCTCCTCGCCGGGCGCGTCGAGCCGCTGGGCCCGTACGGACAGTTCCCTGGCCAGCGCCAGCGCCTCGGCCGCGGCACCACGCCGGAGCCGACTCTGCGGAGCGGCCCGCAGCCGGTCGGCGAAGCGGTCCACGGCGGCGGTCAGCGGCGTTGTATCGAGCACCCGGCCGACCCTACGCGCCCGGCCGGGATCGCGGCCAAGGGACGGCCAAGGCATACAGGAATGGCTACGGGACTGTTGCCAACAGGCCAACGCTCGGGCACGGTGGCCTGAAGGACCAGTACGCGCAGAGCGTCCGGAGGCGCCGATGTCCCTTGTCTTCTCCGAAGAGACCCACCGCAACATGCTCTCCCGCATCCCTCATTGCACCGGTCGTGAGATCTCCGACTGGCTGCGCGCCGTCGAGGAGGGCCCGTCCCTCATCCGTTTCGAGGAGAAGGTGAGCTGGCTGAGGAGCGAGCACAACCTCGCATACGGACACGCGAAGGCGATCGTCCATGAGTACGACCTGAGGCGGGCGGCCCGCCGTCTGCTCTGACCGGCCGCACACACAAACAGCCGCGCACACAACAGAAGGGGCCCGCGGGCACCAAGCCCGCGGACCCCTCCGCGCTGTATCAGCGTGTCAGCGCGTCAGACTGTCACCGCCGCCGTCAGTCGTTGCCTTGGAGGATCGACAGCAGCCGCAGCATCTCCAGGTAGATCCACACCAGAGTGAGCGTGAGGCCGAAGGCCGCGAGCCAGGACTCCTCGCGCGGAGCGCCGTACGCGACGCCGTCCTCGACCTGCTTGAAGTCCAGCGCCAGGAAGCACGCGCCGAGGACGATCCCGACGATGCCGAAGACGATGCCCAGACCGCCGCTGCGGAAGCCGAGGCCGTCACCGCCGCCGAAGACGCTGAAGAGCATGTTGGCGACCATCAGGAGCAGGAAGCCCATGGCCGCGGCCATCACGAAGCCGTAGAAGCGGCGGGTGACACGGATCCAGCGCATCTTGTACGCGAACAGCACACCGGCGAAGACCGCCATCGTGCCCATGACCGCCTGGATCACCACGCCCGGCGCGATGTAGGTGCTCACCGCGCTGCTGATGACGCCGAGGAAGACGCCCTCGAAGGCGGCGTACGCGAGGATCAGCGCCGGAGTCGGCCGACGCTTGAAGGACTGGATCAGCGACAGGACGAGCGCCACCAGCGCGGCGCCGATCGCGATGCCGTACGACTTGCCGATGTTGGCCTGGTCGACCGGCAGCAGGACCCACGAGAGAACGGCCGTGAGGATGACCGTGCCCAGCGTCATGGCGGTACGGGTCACGACGTCGTCGATCGTCATGACGTCGGTGCGCGCGGGCGCCTGCGGTCCCGCGCCGTATCCCGCGCCCTGCTGGGGCGCGTACGGGTTGGTCGCGTACGGGTTGGTTCCTACGGCGGGGCCCCCGGCCTGCGGCGCCGCGTTGAAGCCCGCGTGGCCGTTGTCGCGGCTGAAGCCCCGTCGCGAGAAGACCGGGTTACTGCTCCTCATCTCACTCCTCCATGGCCACCCTGCGTGGCCTTGCCACAAGAGTAATAGGGACGCAAAGCGTCTGCCCTAGTGCTGGGGGAGGATCTTTCCAGGATCGTGACACCACACGCGTGCCGCGCGTCACACCGGCGGCCGTCGGACGGTCGGAAATGTGCCCGGAACCGGACTTGAACCGGTACGCCCCCGAGGGGCAGCGAGGTTTAAGCTCGCCGTGTCTGCATTCCACCATCCGGGCACGCGCGACGCCGCGTTGGCACATGAGCCTATCGGGACACACCACTCGAACAGCCGAGCGGCAACCCGATGTTGTCTTATTTTATTGACGTCTGAGGGTGCGTCAGGGCACGTACCGAGCCATCCGCACATGCCGGGCGCGGGTGGTCAACTCGTACCCAGGCGTACAGGAATGACGAAAAGTCGCCGCCCGGTCACTCATTCGGCACAACGCCGGACCCCTTTGTCCCGGGTGGACACCCCTCAGGGGCGGTGTCATACCGAAGGAGGAGGGCGGCGCGCGGCGGTCAGACCCAAGAGGGCCCCGGGAACGGGCATCGGGACGGACGACCCGCGCCGGGGCGGCACGGAGGATGGAGTCGTTCCCACCGAGCATCCGACAAAACAGGAGTGTCCTCCCGTGACCACCACCCAGATCGCCGACCGCGCCACCGCGGTGGCCGCGCGCGCCTCCGAACTGTCGAAGGTCTATGGAACGGGCGAGACCCAGGTGGTCGCCCTCGACCGGGTCACCGTGGACTTCCGCCAGGGCGAGTTCACCGCGATCATGGGGCCCTCGGGCTCCGGCAAGTCCACCCTGATGCACTGCGTCGCCGGCCTCGACACCTTCAGCGGTGGGTCGGTGCGGATCGGCGAGACCGAACTCTCCACGCTCAAGGACAAGCAGCTGACGCAGTTGCGCCGGGACAAGATCGGCTTCATCTTCCAGGCGTTCAATCTGCTGCCCACGCTGACGGCCCTGGAGAACATCACGCTCCCCATGGACATCGCGGGCCGCAAGCCCGACCGGCGGTGGCTGGACCAGGTGATCGCGATGATCGGGCTGGCCGACCGGCTCGGCCACCGGCCCACCCAGCTCTCCGGCGGTCAGCAGCAGCGGGTGGCCGTCGCCCGTGCGCTGGCCTCCCAGCCCGAGATCATCTTCGGCGACGAGCCCACCGGAAACCTGGACTCGCGCTCCGGCGCCGAGGTGCTGGGCTTTCTGCGCAACTCCGTACGGGAGTTGGGGCAGACGGTCGTCATGGTGACGCACGACCCGGTGGCCGCCTCGTACGCGGACCGGGTCATCTTCCTCGCCGACGGCCAGATCGTCGACGAGATGCTGCACCCCAGCGCCGACGGTGTACTCGACCGGATGAAGGCCTTCGACGCCAAGGGCCGTACAAGCTGACGCCGAGCAGGCCTCAAGCAGACGTCGAGAAGACGTCAAGCAGATATTGAGCAGACCTCAAGCGGACTTCAGCAGAACGCAGCAAATGCCGCACCGGGCCGATGCCCACCGCGCCGATCGCGCCTCCCGTGCCTCTCGTGCCGCACTCGTCTCCCGCGCGCCTCCCGCCAGCTCCTGCGGCCCGCGCCTTCCGCCGCCCGGCCCATCCCATTCCACCAGGACTCCCACCATGTTCCGTACCGCCCTGCGCACTGTGCTCGCGCACAAGGCCAGACTGCTGATGACCGTGCTCGCCGTCATGCTCGGCGTGGCCTTCGTCTCCGGCACCCTGGTCTTCACCGACACCATCGGCAACGCCTTCCGCAATCAGTCGGCCAAGAGCTACAAGGACGTCGCCGTCGCCGTCACGTCCCATGACAGCCGTGACAACGGTCCGAAGAAGGAAGGCGAGCAGAGCCCCGGCATCAGCCGGCAGACCGTCGAGAAGATCGGGGCCGTCGACGGCGTCGCCTCCGTCACCGGCCGCGTCAGCGGCTTCGCCGGAGTCGCCGACGCGGACGGCAAGCTCATCGGCAACGGCTGGTCCAACACCGGTGCCAACTTCGCGCCCGCCGCGAACGGCCAGGACTCCGCCTACACCTTCACCGATGGCTCGGGCCCCACGCGCGACGACGAGATCGCGCTCGACACGTCCTCGGCCGCCAAGGGCGGTTACCAGGTCGGCGACCAGGTGCGGGTCGCCACCAACGGACCGGTGAAGGAGTACGCCCTCTCCGGTGTCTTCACCACCGAGGACGGCGCGGTCAACGCGGGTGGCAGTCTGGTCCTGTTCGACACCGCCGTCGCCCAGAAGCTCTATCTGGAGCCGGGCTACTTCATGGACGTCACCGTCACCGCGGCGCCCGGCGCCTCGGACAGCGCGATCCTGACCGACGTCAAGGCCCTGATCGGGAAGAACGCCGAGGCGCAGACCGGCAAGCAGCTCGCCGACGAGCAGGCCGCGAACATCGAGTCGAGCGTCTCCACGCTCAATCAGATGCTGCTGGCCTTCGCCGCCATCGCCCTGTTCGTCGGCGTGTTCCTGATCTCGAACACCTTCACCATGCTGGTCGCCCAGCGCACCAGGGAGCTGGCGCTGATGCGCGCCGTCGGTGCCTCGCGCCGCCAGGTCAAGCGCTCGGTGCTGGCCGAGGCCGCGGTCGTCGGCGCCATCGCCTCGGCGGTCGGCTTTCTGGTCGGTCTCGGTCTGGCGACCGGACTGCGGTCCGCGATGGGCTCGTTCGGCGCGAGGATGCCCGCAGGACCGCTGGTGATCTCACCGACCGCCGTCGGCGCGGCCTTCGTCGTCGGTGTGCTGATCACCCTGATCGCCGCCTGGCTGCCCGCCCGCAGGGCCGCGAAGATCCCGCCGGTGGCGGCGATGAGCAGTGTGCACGCCGTGGCCACCACCAGGTCCCTGGTCGTACGCAACTCGATCGGCGCGGTACTGGCACTGCTCGGCGCGGTACTGATCGTCGCGGGCGCGGCGGCGGGCGCCGACAACGGACGGCTGCTGATCGGCGGGGGCGCGTTCCTGACGATGATCGGTGTCATCGTGCTGATCCCGCTGCTCTCGCGGCCGGTCATCGCACTCGTACGGCCCGCCCTCCAGCGGGTGTTCGGCGTCGCCGGCAAGCTGGCGGGACAGAACGCGGTCCGCAATCCGCGCCGTACCGGAGCCACCGCCTCCGCGCTGGCCATCGGGCTCACGCTCGTCACCGGTCTCACGGTGATCGGTGTGACGATCGGCCAGGCCGTGGACCGGATGACCACGGACAACATCAAGGCCGACTACATGGTCACCATGGCGAGCGGCGGTCCGCTGGACGAGTCGGCCCTGACCGCGCTGGAGAAGGTGTCCGGCGTAAGCGCCCTCTCCCCGCAGCAGGCCACGTCGCTGAAGATCAAGGGCGAGTTCCACGCCGCCTCGGCGGTCACGCCCGGAGACATCGAGAAGGTCTTCGCCTTCAACAACGTCTCCGGCTCGCTGGACGCACTCGGCCAGGGCGGGATCGCGGTCGCCGACAAGACCGCGGAGTCCAACGGCTGGAAGCCCGGTGACACCGTCGAAGTGACGTACTCCGACGGCAAGTCCGCCCGGCTGAAGGTCGGCGCGGTCTACGCGGGGAACGAGTTCCTCTCGCCGGTGCTGATCTCCAAGGACCTGGTCGCCCCGCACGAGTCCAAGCCGTACATCCCCGAGGTCTGGGTGAAGATGGACGGCGGTGCGAGCGCCGCGCATGAGCAGGCACTGGTGGACGCGCTGGGCGACAACCCGGGCATCGACTTCATGGACCAGCAGGACATCAGGAACACCTTCGGCGGCTTCATCAACACCGCGCTGAACATCATGTACGGGCTGCTGGCGATGGCCCTGATCATCGCGGTCCTCGGAGTCGTCAACACCCTGGCGATGTCGGTCTTCGAGCGGCAGCAGGAGATCGGCATGCTGCGGGCGATCGGTCTGGACCGCCGCAAGGTCAAGCGGATGATCCGGCTGGAGGCCGTGGTGATCTCGGTCTTCGGCGCGGTGATCGGAGTGGTGCTCGGGACCTTCCTGGCCTGGGCGGTCGGCGAGACGTTCAAGGACTCCATCCCGGGTTACGCCCTGGTCATCCCATGGGACCGGATCGGGATCTTCCTGGTGCTGGCCGGGCTGGTGGGTGTGCTGGCCGCGCTCTGGCCGGCGCGCAGCGCCGCGAAGCTGAACATGCTGACGGCGATCAAGACCGAATAGCGGTACCGCGTACCGGGCGCCTACGCGGCCCGGTACGCGGTACGAACCCGCGCGGCGCGGCGCGTGCGAAGAAGGGCCGGATCTCCTGACACGGCGGAGGTCCGGCCCTTCCGGCTCGTCTGCCTCTTCCGGCCCTTCCGGCTCCGTCAGACGCCCCAGGCGCGGGCCCGCCACGGCATCCCGGAGGCCCCGGCCTCCGGAGTCTTCACGGCCAGGATCTGGTTGACACCGATCCTGTTGCGCTCGAAGGAGACCGCGGACGCCGCCATGTAGAGACGCCAGACCCGGGCGCGGCCGGGCGAGGTGCTCCGTACCGCCTGGTCCCAGTGCTTCTCCAGATTCGCCACCCAGTGGCGCAGCGTCAGCGCGTAGTGCTCCCGGATCGACTCCACGTCCCGGGCCTCGAAGCCCGCCTCCTCCAGTGTGGCGACGGTCCGGCCGAGCGGGGCCAGTTCGCCGTCGGGGAAGACGTACGCGTCGATGAACGGATCGATGCGGTACTGGCTCTCGTCGCGCTCAGGGCGCCGGGCGATCTGGTGGTTGAGCAGCCGTCCGCCCGGCTTGAGCAGGGCGTAGAGATCGTCGGCGTACTCGCGGTAACGCACGGAACCGACGTGTTCGGCCATCCCGATGGAGGAGATCGCGTCGTACGGACCGTCCCTGACGTCGCGGTAGTCCTGGACCCGGATCTCGACCAGGTCGGCGAGCCCCTCCTCCGCGACGCGCTTGCGCGCATAGGTCGCCTGTTCCCTGGAGAGGGTGACTCCGGTGACGCGGGCGCCGTACTCACGGGCCGCGTGGATGGCCATCGAGCCCCAGCCGCAGCCGACGTCGAGCAGCCGCTCGCCGTCCTTGAGCGCGAGCTTGCGGCAGATCAGATCGAGCTTGTCGCGCTGTGCGTCTTCGAGACTGAATCCGGCGTCGCCGTCCCAGTACGCGCAGGAGTAGACCATGGACGGGCCGAGCACCAGCTCGTAGAAGTCGTTGCCCACGTCGTAGTGGTGGCTGATCGCCTCCTTGTCCCGGCGCTTGGTGTGCAGCGCGCCGTACCGCCGCCGTACCTCCTCGGCGGGCGGTGCGGGCGGCGGCCAGGGTCCCGCGATGCGCAGGAGCGTACGGGCGGCGGCCCGCAGCCGGGGATCGCGCAGAGGATGGACCTCGTCCTTGGCATCGGCGCCGCGCTCCCAGATGAACGCGGCGAGCCGGTCGAGAACCGCGAAGAGATCGCCGTCCACATCGATCTCGCCGGCCACCCAGGCGCGTGCGAGGCCCATCTCGCCCGGCTTCCACAGGAGTCGGCGCAGGGCGCGTCGGTTACGGATGATCAGGGTCGGGGCGTCCGGAGGACCCGATTCGCTGCCGTCCCAGGCACGGATACGGACCGGGAGCGGAACTCCCAGCAACTCCTCGGCAAGAGTGGTCAGCCGCAGCGCGGCGTCGGCCATGGCGCACACCTCCGTGGTGGCGGATACGGACATGCTCAACACCACGTAAACACCGGACGGGTACGGATGCAGTCCCTGCGGCTCGCAATGGACCGGCAAAATGCCTGCACCCACCACACACTTTCCTGGCGGTGTGCGCCTTTTCTCCCAGGCGAGGGTGTGCGGGTGACCGTACGGAGGGAGCTGGAGGGTAGGCCGTCGGAGCGACCGCAGATACGGGAAGGGCCGCTCGCACCACGGATGGCGAGCGGCCCTTCTCGTATATCAGTTACGTCAGTTGTGCCGGTGGCCCAGGGCGTACCGGCGGCCCGGTCTCAGGACGCCTTGGCCCTCTCCGGTGTCGGCGTGACGGCGGCGACGGCCGGCGGGCTGGGCTTGGCGGCCTCGTAGAACTCCTCGCGCGGTGTCTCCATCGCGCCGAGCGAGACGACCTCGCGCTTGAGGAACATCGCCAGCGTCCAGTCGGCGAAGACACGGATCTTGCGGTTCCAGGTCGGCATGGCCAGACCGTGGTAGCTGCGGTGCATGTACCAGGCGAGCCGGCCCCTGAGCCTGATCTTCATCTTGCCCATGACGATCATCGCGACGCCCTTGTGCAGTCCCAGACCGGCGACGGCGCCCTTGTTGGCGTGGCTGTACTCCTTCTGCGGGAAGCCCCGCATACCGGAGATGACGTTGTCACCGAGCAGCCGCGCCTGGCGCAGCGCGTGCTGGGCGTTCGGCGGGCACCAGGCGTTCTCGGCACCGGCCCTGCGGGCGGCGACATCCGGGACCTGGGCGTTGTCGCCTGCGGCCCAGATGTAGTCGGTGCCCTGCACCTGGAGCTTCTCACTGGTGTCCACATGGCCGCGCGGGCCGAGCGGCAGACCGTAACGGGTGAGGGCCGGGTTCGGCTTGACGCCGGCCGTCCACACGATGGTGTTGGAGTCGACCTCAAGGCCGTTGTTGAGCACCACATGACCGTCGACGCAGGAGTCCATGCCGGTCTTGAGGTAGATCTCGACGCCGCGGCTCTCCAGATGCTCCTTGCCCCAGGAGCCCAGCTTCGGGCCGACCTCGGGAAGGATCTTGTCGGCGACGTCCACGAGGATGAAGCGCATGTCCTCGCGCTTGACGCTCGTGTAGTACTTGGCCGCGTCGCGCGCCAGGTCCTCGACCTCGCCGATGGTCTCCGCGCCGGCGAAGCCGCCGCCCACGAAGACGAAGGTGAGCGCCTTGCGGCGGACGTCCTCGTCGGTGGTCGAGTCGGCCTTGTCGAGCTGTTCGAGCACATGGTTGCGCAGGCCGATGGCCTCCTCGATGCCCTTCATACCGATGCCCTGCTCGGCGAGGCCGGGGATCGGGAAGGTACGGGAGACCGCGCCGAGGGCCACGATCAGATAGTCGAAGGGCAGCTCGTAAGCCTCGCCGACGAGCGGCGCGACCGTGGCGACCTTGCGGTCCTGGTCGATGGTGGTGACTCGGCCGGTGAGCACCTCAGCCTTGGGCAGCACGCGTCGCAGCGGTACGACGACATGCCGAGGCGAAATGCTGCCGGCGGCGGCTTCGGGGAGGAAGGGCTGGTACGTCATGTACGAGCGCGGGTCGACAACCGTGACGGTCGCCTCCCCGTAGCGCATCTTCTTCAGAATGCGACGAGCTGCGTACAGGCCTACGTACCCACCGCCTACAACGAGGATCCTGGGACGCTCCGTGGTGCTCATGCCATCGAGTATCCACCCCCCTCGGAGGGGGTGCTCGTGAGCCCCTTCACAAGGTCTGCGCCCTATGGTGCTACACTGCGCGGCTCACATGATCGAGATCACGGTGCCCCCAGGGAACCAAGGTCCTCCGCCGGTCGTTGCCCACCCCCTGTGAGCTGGCCCTCCACCCTCGCCACCGCCGGAACCACCCATCCGGTTCATGCGCCCGTAACGCGTCCGGAACCGCCCGGTATAAGGACGCGGTGACCCATCGATGGCCCCACTCGGCCGTATGGAACCGCGGCGGCACTCAAGAGGCTCGAATTCCTTGTGAAGAACTTCACGAACTTTCTTCCGGGCCCTGCGGCACACGCCCGAGCCACCCCCGAAACGGGGGTCGCAGAGGGTCCTCGACGGGGACTTCGCGGGCACAGAGCGCGTGTACACAGTCACGCGTACACTGACGTTATGAACGATATCGCTGTGACCGTCCGCGAAGCTCGCGCGCACCTCGCGGACCACATCAACCGCGCCGAGCAGGGCACCCCCACGTTGATCACTCGCAATGGGGAGCCGGTGGCCGCCCTCGTACCGATCGCCGACTTCGAGGCGCTGGAAGAGGCAGCCGACGAGCTGCTCGCGCGTGAGGCCGAGGCGGTCCTGGCGGAGGGAGGCCCGACCGTCACGATGGCCGAGCTGCTGGCGGACCTGTTCACCGAGCACGCCGAGGGCGCGGCGTGAAATACGCGTTCCGCTTCACCGCCGCCGCGCAGCGGCAGTTGCGCGCCATCGACCGACCTGCCGCCATGCGCATTCTGACCGCACTGACCGCCCTCGGCGACGACCCGTACCGCGAGGACTCTGACATCAAGAAGCTCACCGGCCCCTCCGGCCTCTACCGCCTCCGTGTCGGCAGTTACCGCGTCGCCTACCAGATCAACGACGGCGAACTCCTCGTCCTCGTCGTCAGAATCGGCGACCGCCGCGAGGTCTACCGCGACCTCTGACCGGACGTGTCCTCCGCGGCCTGCCAGGCGATGCCGTCCAGGATGTCGTGTTCGCTGACGACGACCTCGGCGGCGGCGGTGCGTTCCATGAGGGTGAGGAGGATGAGGGCGCCCGCGCCGATGACATCGACGCGGCCCGGGTGCATGACCGGGATCGCGGCGCGTTCGTCGTGGGTGGCGGCGAGCAGCCGCCTTGTGATCTCCGCTACTCGGGCGCGGGAGATACGGGAGTGGTGGATCGCGGTGGAGTCGTACGCGGGCAGGCCCAGCGCGATACCGGCCACGGTGGTCACGGAGCCCGCGAGTCCGACCAGGGTGCGGGGCTCGCGCAGCGGGACGGTCAGCTCCGCGAGGTCGAGGGCCGCCTCGATGTCCGCGCGCATCGCGGCGATCTCGGCGGCTGTGGGCGGATCGCTGACGGCACCGTCCCGTACGAGATGGCGCTCGGTCAGCCGTACACACCCGATGTCCACGGAGCGCGCGGCGCGTACCCGGTCGTCACCGACGACGAACTCCGTCGAACCGCCGCCGATGTCCACGACCAGATAACTGTCCTGGCCCGGCAGCTCCTTGGTGGCGCCGGTGAAGGAGAACTCCGCCTCCTGGTCGCCGGTGATCACCTCGGGCTCCACGCCCAGGATGTCCAGCACACCGCGGACGAACTCGTCGCGGTTCTCGGCGTCGCGCGAGGCGGAGGTGGCCACGAAAAGGACGCGCTCGGCGCCGTGCTCCTTGATGACGGCGGCGTACTCACGGCACGCCTCGAAGGTCCGCTCCAGCGCCTCGGGAGCCAGCCGGCCGGTCCTGTCCACGCCCTGGCCGAGCCGGACGATCCTCATCCGCCGGTCCAGATCGACCACTTCGCCCGTATCCGGGTGAACGTCGGCGACCAGCAGGCGGATGGAGTTCGTACCGCAGTCGATCGCGGCGACCCGGCTCATACGCGCTCCTCGTCCCCGTCGTTCTTGGCGTTCTTGTCGGCGGGCCTGTCCGCCGGCGCGCACGGGCTCACGCACGGGCCCTTCGCCCACCACTCCGGGAGCATCGCCAGCGCCTCGTCGCCCAGCGGATTCACGCCGGGGCCCGCCGCCAGCGAGTGGCCGACCAGGACGTGCAGACACTTCACCCGGTCCGGCATACCGCCCGCGCTGGGAAAGCCCTCCAGCACCTCGATGGCGTCACGGCGCGCGAGATAGTCCTCGTGCGCCTCGCGGTACGCGGCGGCCAGCTCCGGATCGGCCGCGAGGCGCTCGGTCATCTCCTTCATGACACCGTTCGCCTCCAGCGTGCCGATGGCCGAGGCCGCACGCGGACAGGTCAGGTAGTACGTCGTCGGGAAGGGCGTGCCGTCCGGGAGCCGCGGCGCGGTCTCCACGACGTCCGGCTGTCCGCAGGGGCAGCGGTGCGCGATGGCGCGCAGTCCGCGCGGAGGACGGCCGAGCTGTTCCTGGAACGCGGCCACGTCCGCCTCGGTGGGCTCGGTGCGTTCGGTCTGCGGAGGAGGGATGTCCATGCCTGCCTTGGTTCTACGGTTCTGGTTCTGCGTGCCTGATGCGACTGGTGATGCGTGCCTGATACGTACGGAGGGAGGCCGGGCCCTACCGGTCCGGGCGGTCCGCGTTGTCGACGCCGTCCAGGACATTCGAGTACCAGGGACGGTCCGTCGCGTCCCGCTCCTCACGGCGCTCACGCACCGCCTCCGGGTCGATCATGGTGTAGCCGGTCTCTCCCGGCATCACATAGTGGAGATGCTCACGGGCCAGCCGCTGGATGTACGCGTCGTCCTGGAGCCGCGCCTTCTCGTCGCGCAGCTCCTCGACCCGCTGCCGTGCCTCCCGGGCCTGCCGCTCCTGCTCGGCGATCTCGTTCCGCTGCGACACGTACTGCCGCATCGGATACGCGAGCGCCACCACCAGTGTGCACACCACGAGGGCGAGAAAGGCCGCCCGGCCGGTGAGACGGGAGCGGCGGTCCTGGCGGCGGTTCTGTGAGCGGTAGACGCGCGCGGCGGTCTGCTCGCCGAGCAGCCGCAGCCTGGTCGCGGTGGTGAACCGGTCCCGGTTCCCGGCCATGGCTCGCCTCCCCTGTCACGTGCGTACGTCCCCGGACACGGTACGGGACCGGGGCCGGGGACGTATGGACGACGGGCGGTACGGACGGGACGGCAGCACCGCCCGGCAACCGCCGCTGCCGCTCCTGCGGGCGCCTGCCGCGCGCTGCGCCCACCACGCCTGCCGAGTCGCTCAGGCGGAACGGAACCGCGGGAACGCGCTGCGGCCCGCGTACACCGCCGCGTCGTCGAGGATCTCCTCGATACGCAGCAACTGGTTGTACTTGGCGACACGGTCCGAGCGGGCCGGAGCGCCGGTCTTGATCTGACCGCAGTTCACCGCGACGGCGAGGTCCGCGATGGTGACGTCCTCGGTCTCGCCGGAGCGGTGGGACATCATGCACTTGAAGCCGTTGCGCTGGGCCAGCTCGACGGCGTCCAGCGTCTCGGTCAGCGAACCGATCTGGTTGACCTTGACCAGCAGGGCATTGGCGGAGCCCTCCTCGATGCCACGGGCCAGCCGCTCCGGGTTGGTGACGAACAGGTCGTCGCCGACGATCTGCACCTTGGAGCCGAGCTTGTCGGTGATGACCTTCCAGCCGGCCCAGTCGTCCTCGAAGAGCGGGTCCTCGATGGAGACGAGCGGGTACGCGGCGACCAGCTCCTCGTAGTACTCGGTCATCTCGGCGGCCGAGCGGGACTTGCCCTCGAACTCGTACGAGCCGTCCTTGTAGAACTCGGAGGCGGCGACGTCCAGCGCGAGCGCGATGTCACGGCCCGGCACATAGCCGGCTTCCTTGATGGCTTCGAGGATCAGGTCGAGCGCGGCGCGGTTGGACTCCAGGTTGGGCGCGAAGCCGCCCTCGTCGCCGAGGCCGGTGGAGAGGCCCTTCTGCTTCAGGACCTTCTTGAGGGTGTGGTAGACCTCGGCGCCCCAGCGCAGCGCCTCGGAGAAGGACTCCGCGCCGATCGGAGCGATCATGAACTCCTGGATGTCCACGTTGGAGTCGGCATGCGAGCCGCCGTTCAGGATGTTCATCATCGGAACGGGCAGCAGATGCGCGTTCGGGCCGCCCAGGTAGCGGAAGAGCGGGAGGTCCGAGGCCTCGGAGGCGGCGTGCGCGACGGCGAGGGAGACACCGAGGATGGCGTTGGCGCCCAGCGAGCCCTTGTTCTCGGTGGCGTCCAGGTCGATCATGGCCTGGTCGATCAGGCGCTGCTCGGTGGCGTCGTAGCCGACGAGCTCCGGGCCGAGCTGCTCGATGACGGCCAGTACGGCCTTCTCGACGCCCTTGCCCAGATAGCGGTTGGCGTCTCCGTCACGGAGCTCCACGGCCTCGAACGCACCGGTGGAGGCACCGGACGGGACGGCAGCACGGCCTGTGCTGCCGTCGTCGAGGCCGACCTCGACCTCGACCGTGGGGTTGCCTCGGGAGTCCAGGATTTCCCGGGCTACGACGACGTCGATGGACGGCACGAGCATCTCCTTCTGGGATGTGACGCTTGGAGTGCAGGGTCTCATTGGCCTTGCGGCATGAGCCTAACCGGCCCGGAGGCGTCGGCCGGCCGGTGCCCGCCCGCTGGGACGGATCAAGCACCCGAGCGCCTCGGCGCGCCGATGAGCACCGTCTTGAGTACCGTGCTGAGCACCGCTCCGAGTACCCTCCGCGTCCGTCCTGAGTACTCCCCGCGTATCCCTCACGTACGCCGGGACAGGCACGTACGCCGGGACGGGCGCAGACCGCGGCCCGGCGCGTACGGGGATCACGCGCCGGGCCGGGCGAGTCAGGTCAGCTCGGGTCGGGTCGGGTCAGGTCAGATGGAGCTGCTGGCCCGGGTAGATCAGATCGGCGTCGCGGACGATGTCCTTGTTCAGCTCGAACAGCTTCTTCCAGCCGCCCTTGACCTGGTGCGCGGCGGCGATCTTGGAGAGGCTGTCACCGGACTTGACCTTGTACTCGCCGTCGCCCTTCTTGACCGTGGTGGCAGTACCGGTGGCGGCATCCGTGGCGGCGCGGCTCTCGCCGCGCGAGGCGGGCTGCGCCTGCTGCCGCTTGGGCTGGGCGGGCCGGGTCTGCTGCTGGGGCTGCGCCTGCTGCTGGGCGGCCCGGTCCTGCGTACCGGAACCGGAATCAGAGCCGCCGGAGTTCGAACCGGAGCCCGAGCCGGAGCCTGTGCCGGCCGAGCCACCGTCGTACGCAGCGTTGGAGAGGTTGACGCCACAGGTGGGCCAGGCGCCCTTGCCCTGGCCGGCCAGGACCTTCTCGGCGACCGTTATCTGCTGGGACTTCGAGGCGAGGTCGGCCCTGGCCGCGTAGGCGGTGCCTCCGTACGCGGCCCAGGTGGAGCTGCTGAACTGGAGTCCGCCGTAGTACCCGTTGCCGGTGTTGATGGACCAGTTGCCGCCGGACTCGCACTGGGCGACCCGGTCCCACTCGGAGGCGGTCGCGGCGGAGGCGGAGGTGGCGCCGATCAGCGGGACCGCGACGGCGGCACCGGTGATTCCGGCGAGCGTGGCATAGCGGGCGGTCACGGAGCGGGAGGGACGGCGGTGCCTGCCCTTGCTGGAACCTTTGCTGGAACGCGGCATGGAACTCTCCTCACCGACGCCTACGAGGTGAGCTGTCGGGTTCGGGCCAAGTGAGTTGCCCGGCCGGACGCTCGCGCATCCGGCTTCACCCCGAGCCGGTCGTCGGCCGTCTCTCGACGGCCGGGGCCGGCACAAACCGTGGGTCCCCCGCTCCTGCCTTCGGCGCATGACGCGACGACTGCTCCCCCGACCGACGGCAGGATTCGGCGTGACGGTCGACGAGGCCCGCGGTGCGAGCGGTTCAGACCGTAATCACAGGCCCGTCGGTTCTTCAAAGGAGAACATCAGGGAAATAACGCCCTTACCTACCGCCCAGGTTTACGCATTTCCGCTGGTGAGAGCGGAAAGCAGGGCAACGTGCAGGGCAAAAGTCCCTAGTTGCAGCAAAGAGACCCTTGTCTCACTTGCACAGAAGCGGACATAGAACCGCGAACTACCCTCCGAATCCGCGCCACTTCACGGCGGGATCAGCCGCTGGACCAAGGATTGGACCAAGGCCGCATCAAGGCCGGCACCACGGGCGGCACCACGGGCGGGATCTGGGCGGTAGCCAGCAAGAACACACCGAGAACGCACCGAAGGCGGCCGGTACCGGCCGCCCTCGCTCACCTCACAGCTGTCGGCCCGTAGGCCTTACAGCCACCCGCCGAGCACCTTCTGCCCGTCGGCGACCAGCCAGTTGCGCTCGGCGGGCTGCTCGGCCTCCACCGGAGCGGGCGATTCCGTACGATCCGGCAGGCCGTCCGTACTGCGCGACAGGCCGTCACCTCGTGAGGCATGGCGACCGTATTCAAGTCCTTCATCCGAATTGCCCGTTACGGCATCCTCCTGGGCGGCCTCACCGCGATGCTTGCCCTTGGCCGACTCCGTACCGCCAGTGGCAGTGCCACCGAGGCCGAGACCGTCGGTGCCCTCGGCGCCGTCCGCGGAAGCGGAGGCTCCGGACGTGGGCGTGCCGGCCGAACCGGAAGGGACCGGCTCGCCGGGCCGCACGCCCGTTCCGTCAGCGGGAGCGGAGGACTCGGCGTCCGGAGCGCCGGAGGGACTGCCCGTCGGATCGGCGCCCTGATCGCCCTGCGAGGCCCCCGTGGAGCCGGAGCCGCTTCCGAGACCGACACCGGGCAGCAGGGTGCCCGTGAGCCCGGAGACCGACGCACAGCTCGACCAGACCTTCGAGCCCTGCGCTTCGAGGATCTTCTCCGCCACGGTGATCTGCTGGGAACGGCTGGCGAGGTCGGGCCGGGCCGCGTACGCGCCGCCGCCGAAGGCGTCCCAGGTCTCCTGGCTGAGCTGGAGGCCGCCGTAGTAGCCGTTGCCGAGGTCCGCGCTCCACATACCGCCGCTCTCGCATTCGGAGACACGGTCCCAGGTGGAGGCGTCCGCCGCACTGGCGCCCGAGGCGGCGAACAGCGGGATGGCGATCGCCGATCCGGTCACCCCCGCGGCGACGATCAGAGCGGGGGCCTGGCGTGGTCTGCGGTGTCGGCCGTTCGCGGAGCGCATGCGCTTGCCTTCCGTGTGACTGTCGTTTCGACTACGGCGTGTTGCTGCCGAGTCGTCGGTGAACGTAGCGGTACTCGAACGTCTGTCACAAGTCGATGCAGCGGAGATCACGTGAAAGTCACATTCCTGACGGCCCGTCAGTTACAGCTTCCTGATCCGGCCTCGAATCCGGCAGCGGTTCATCAGCCGGACAATGGCGTGAACTGCACCGGAAGTGTGCGCAATCCACGCATGATGAGCCCTCCGCGCCAGCGCAAATCGGCAGGATCCACGGCAAGCCGCACATCGGGCAGCCGGGTCAGCAGCGTCGCGAGAGCGGTCTGCCCTTCAAGGCGGGCGAGCGGCGCGCCGAGGCAGTAGTGGATGCCGTGCCCGTAGCCGAGGTGCTGATTGTCACGCCGTGCGAGATCGAGCGTGTCGGGCGAGACGAACCGTTCCGGGTCGCGGTCGGCCGCGGCGAGTACGACGAGTACGGGATCGCCCACCGCGATCCGCTGCCCGCCGAGCATCACCGGCTCGGTGGCATACCGCCAGGTCGCCAGTTCCACGGGACCGTCGTGGCGCAGCAGTTCCTCGACGCCCGTCGCCAGCAGTTCCGTCTCGCCCGCGTCGAGCGAACGCTGAAGCCGGGCGCGCTGTTCCGGATGGCGCATCAGCGTATGGACGCCGTTGCCGATGAGGTTCACGGTGGTCTCGAAGCCGGCGAAGAGGATGATGAAGGCCATCGCCGCGGCCTCGTTCTCGGTGAGATGCTCGCCGTCGTCACTGGCCCGGACGAGGCCGGAGATCAGATCGTCGCCCGGGTTCTCCCTTTTACGGTGGATGAGTTCGGCCAGATATCCCCGGATCTTCTTGACCGACCGCGCCACACCGCCGCGCGGCCCGCCGCCGTGGCCGGCTTTGGAATGCCGGATCATCATGCCGGCCCAGTCGCGGAAGTCGTCCTGGTCCTCGGCCGGTACGCCGAGCAGATCGCAGATGGCGTAGATGGGCAGCGGGAAGGCGAAGTCATGGATCAGATCCGCCTCGCCCTTCGCCGCGAAACCGTCGATGAGCCGGTCGGTGAGCTGCTGGACACGAGGCCCGAACTCCGCGATGCGCCGGGGCGTGAACGCCTTGGACACCAGCCGGCGCAGCCGCGTGTGGTCGGGCGGATCGATATTGAGCAGATGCGTCATGAGATCCGCGTTGCGCTCCCCGGGAATCCCGGTCTTCCCTTTGGCATGCGCCGCCTCCGCGTGATGAACGGGATTCTTGGAGAGCCGCGCATCGGCGAGCGCCGCCTTGGCGTCCCCGTACCGCGTCACGAGCCACGCCTCGACACCACTGGGCAGCCGGGCCCGGTGCACGGGCGCGTGCTCACGGAGCCAGGCGTAGGCGGGGTACGGGTCGGTGGCGAACTCCCAGGTGAAGAGCTCGGGGGCGGGGGGCTTCACGGTCATCCGTCGACGGTATCCACATCGTCCTGAGGAGTTGACTCCGCCTGCTGATCACCCAGTGCCTCGGCCTCGCTGTAGAGCCTGCTGATCACTTCGGCCCTGCCCGGCCTGCTGGGAAGGCGGCTCAGCTCGTATGCCGCCTCCTCGTCACCTTCCTCGGCCGCCACGCGCAGCCAGTACTCGGCCTGGTCACGGAGCAGCCTGCCGAGCACACGGGCGGACAGCCGGTTTCCGGCCTCGGCGGCGGTCCGAAGGTATGGAATCGCCTCCAGGTCACCGACGTGCCGGGCAAGATACTCCCCCGCCACAAAGGCATTGCTCGCATCCGCATCCGCCGCCGCCCGGTACCAGTGCGCGGCCTCCGCAACGTCTTCCGCCTCATCGCAGTAGGTGGCGAGAAGGAACATGGCGTCGATGTCGCCCTTCTCCGCTTGAGGAAGGAGGGCGGCCCGGGCAGCCGCCAGCGCCGTACCGTGGTCGAGCAGATCCTCCTCCTCGGCGATGTCCACCACTCGCGCCCATGCGCGATACGGGAAACGAGCCATGTCCGGCGACCGCGAGGCGTCGACGAGGAGCGAGCCGTAGACCTGCCACGTGTCGGGCTCCCATCCCCGTACCAGCAGTCCGGTGACTCCGTGCCTGATCTCGGTCGCCCAGGCGAAGGCGTCCTCGAACGATTCCCGGCCCGCATCGGCGAGGCCAGGGCCGTACTCCTCGAGGACCGAGCGGAGCAGCAGCAGCGGTACCGGCACGGCGATCCCATGACGTGCGAGATCGATCGCGGCCCGAACCAGCAGATGGCCGCGCGGGTGGACGCTGGGGCGGCGGGCGCGGTCCCACTCCGCCCAGAGGTCGGGGCCGACTGCGAGATACTCGGTGACGCCGCTCTCACCACGCCAGTACAGCGCACCGGCCAGCCGGGGGTCGTCGGCCGACCGGTCGGTGAGCCGTGACAGCTCGTCCTCGCTCCACCGTGAGGACAGTTCGACCGTCTCCGCCCTCACCAGCACCCGGGAGCTCGCGGAGGAGCCGAAGCGGTGCTTCTCGTACTCCTCGTCGCGCATGGTCGCGACCACGAGCACACGCTGTTGGATGAGGTGGGTGAGCAGGCCGGGCGTCAGCCCGTGCCCGCCCAGGTGGCCCTCCAGATCGTCCAGCCACAGGGCGTACGGTCCGTCGGAACGGCCGCGCAGCAGCGTGGGCAGTGTCCGGAGGTCCGTACCCGGGCTGGGCGCGAAAACCTTCCCTCGATGGCTCAGACCGGCGCTCAGCGCCTCGTACGCAGTCCTCGTCTTGCCGGACAGGCGCTCGCCCGTCACCACCACCAACCCGCCCGACTCGGCACCGTCCCGGACCAGGTTGCCGAGCCGCACGTCGTGATCCCGTTCCACATACGGCGTGAGGTCGGACTCGTCGCGGAAGGTACGGGAAATCCGTACGCCGAAATCGAACGGAAGCAGTTCGTCCGGCCGCGGCCAGTCGTCGGGCGTGGGCAAGCCGCCCGCATGGCCTCCGTCGCCGAGGTAGAACGACCCGATTGAGCCCGTCTGTACGACGTTACCGACGACCGCGCCACCGGACACACTGTTGCCGACCGACCCGGGCCGTTCCCGCTCCGCCTCCGGTGCGCCGTCCCAACTCGTGCCCATTCCCGCCCCGTTCCCCCGTATCCTCACCAATCGCTGTCGCCACGTTACTCAGTGGCGACGGCGCCCGCTTCAGCTGTGCGGATCGCGTCCCTATACGTGCGGGCCGCCGCGCGGAGGGCTGTTTCCGGGTCTACGCCGGCCTTTTCGGCTTGTACGGCCATGGCGAGCAGGTCGTAGCCAATGCCGTCGCCCGTCGGGAGTTCGACGTCCAGACCTGCCGTACGGACGCGGCCCGCGAGTTTGGAGGCGAGGGCCAGGCCGGGCTGGCCCAGAGGGACGCCGTCGGTGACCGAGTCGCGTTGTTTCTCGACCGCTTTGGTGCGGAGCCAGTGCGCCTTGACGTCCTCGGGGGTCTCGGCGGTCTCGTCGCCGAAGACATGGGGATGGCGGTGGATCAGCTTCTCCACGATCGTGGCGGCGACATCGTCTATGGAGAACGGCTCGTTCTCCTCGTTGAGCCCGTCCTGTGCGATACGGGCGTGGAAGACGACCTGGAGGAGTACGTCGCCCAGCTCCTCGCGGAGTTCGTCGGCGTCGCCGTCCTCGATCGCCTCGACGAGTTCGTACGCCTCCTCGATGCCGTACTTGGCGAGTCCCTTGTGCGTCTGGACCGACGACCACGGGCATTCGCGCCGGATCCGGTCCATGACATGGACGAGATCGAGAAGACGGGCGCCGGGCAGATCGTACGAGCCGGGGAGCAGCTCCAGGTCGGGCATCTGGACGCGGCCGGAGCCGGCGAGCCGGGCGAGGCCGTCCGTCAGGGCGCCATCGCCGGTCCCATCGCCGGTCCCGTCACCGGTCCCGTCGCCCGCGTCGTCGCCCGCGGCCTCACCGCCGGTGGACGGGATGACCACGACCGTACGGCCGCCGGCGCAGGCGTCGACCAGTTCCTGTGCGGTGGGCGCGGGTGTACCGGCCTCAACGGTGATACCGGCCTCGCGCAGATACGGCAGCAACGGATGGCCGCCGTCGGCGCACAGCACGCGGTCGGCGGCGCGCAGCGTCTGCCAGGCGGGCCAGGACAGGAGTCCGGGCGCGACCCGGTGGCTGACGGTCAGCAGGACGATACGGCCGGAGGTGGCGGGAGCTTCGTCTGTCACCACTCGAACCTACCTCCGGCGCGCCAGTGGCCGGACCTCGGCCGTCGACCGCTCGGCCGGGCAGGTCGGCCGGGCCGAGCGGCCCGGTCGTCAGGCGCCCGACGGCTGCTGCTCCGGGGCCTGGCGGGTGACCTGGGTGATCCAGGGCAGCTTGGACTCGCCGAGCCGGACCTGCTTGTAGTCCCAGCTTCCGTAGCGCGGATTGACGTCGATACCGAGCTTCTCCGACGTCTTGGTCAGATCGGCGAGCACCACCTGCTGGCCCTCGGGCGTCATGGTGTTGGCGCCGAGCGCCTGGGCCAGCTTGTTCAGCAGGACCTCACGGCGGATCGCGGCGTCGATCTGCCCGGCGGAGAGTGCGCCCTGCTGGAGCAGCATCGCGGCGAACTGCTGCTCGCCGCCCGACTGCGCGGCGGCCTGCTGCCGGGTGGTCTGGATCTCCTTGCGGCTGATCTTCACGCCGGCTTCGTCGGCGGCCTGCTGGAGGATCCGGTCGAAGATCAGACTGTTCAGCTTGGCCTGGCTGAGCTGCCCGGTGTTCTTGACGAGCTGCGCGCCGTCCGGCGCGGCCTCCTGGGCGTCCCGGACGTCCCGTACCTGGGCCTGGATCGTGGACACCTCGATCCGGTGGCCTCCGACGACCGCCGCGGCTCCGGGATGGGCGTCGTTGCCGCAGGCGGTGAGCAGAGGGGCCGCGGCGAGAAGCGCGACGGAGACGGAGAGCGCGGTGCGACGGCGGCGGTGCAAAGTGGGCCTCCCGGCGTGATTGTGCGGCGATGCACAAGGCCTTGCAGTGATCGATGGTAGGCAGTGGACGTGGCCTGGGCCACTGGTTCGACCAACGATTCACGTGGAGATTGAGGCACGTGCGCGGATTCACATGGTCCTCGCACGCATACCTCACCCTGCGGTCACCCCGTGGCGGGCGGTCTGCGGGCCAGGAGATACGCCTGGCGCCCCTGCCCGAACCTCTCCTGCTCGTCGGGCTCCCGCACCAACCGGGCGGTCACGGCCATGCCGGCCCCGGTCACCAGCTCGGCGATCCGGTCGGGGGACGTCCAGTAGACGTCGAGCGACAGATCATGGCCGTACGCGTGATCCAGATGCCGCAGCCGGTCGCCCCCGATGTCCGAACTTTCGAGGTCGGACATCATGACCGTCCGCCAGTTTTCGAGTTCCAGTTGTTCTCGATTCATCACGGAACCTTGATCAGCCGCGCCGGCCCATCCACAGATACGGTGGGGTCGGCTCGCGAAGAGTTGTCCGGGCCGGCGGCGTTGTCCGCTCGGGGCCTCTGACATACGAGAAGGACGAACATGGACCTGATCAACCTGTCTGACGGCAACAACAGCGTCCGACTGCATCTTCTGGGCCGCCACAGGCCCGGAATCCTCCCGGAGCACGACCTGATGGATGCGGAAATCATTGTGGACAGCGACTTCATCAGCGGTCGGTTCCTCGTCCACTTCTTCCTCTCGGACCTGAAGCCGTGGTCCTTGGCTTTGCATTCTCTCGAAAATGGCCAGAACGCCGAATGGCTGGACATGGGAAACGGACCCACGATCAGGATCGAATGCGCTGGAAGCGACGACGACGACTCAATCGTGTTCATCGAGGACACCTCCGGCTCAGGCACGACAGCGATCATCCCGATTGCCTTGGATCCCGGATGGGTCCAGGCGCAGCGCGAGCACCTCAACGAAGCAGTGAAAACTTGGCCTATGGAAGTGGTGAAGACTTCGCCTGGATCTTACGAGTGGAAGAGCTAAGCAGTCATTCGAATTAGAATCTACCGCGAGACACGAAACGTGAGGGCAGAACCGGCACGCCGGTCCCGCCCTCACCGAATTCATCGATTCATTTTCACTGCATGAATGTCCGACCCATATACCATCCCGTGTCGTCGAATGCCTCGATCGTCACTGCATGGGCAACATTGCTGCCTGATCGATAGTGCGGCGTCGCCGAATACAGGATGGTATTCCCCTTCCCTGATCCGACATAACCAGCGATCTCCTTCTCGAACTCATTCATGACGCCGTTATCAATGGCCTCAGTCGTTCTGACGATATTCTCCCTCGTGGTCCCTGATCCCCCCAGGGCCTTCGGCAGAAGATGCCCGCGAGCGTCGCCGTTGGCTCCGCTCACAAAGCCCGGCAGATCTTTCGCCATCCTTTGGGTCGCCTTGGTCCCGCTGCCCAGCATCGAGGGAGTGACGATCGCAACGATTCCCGACCGGCGGCCGTCCGCATCAATCGACCCGTAGTCGATCTCGCCACAGTTGTGAACCAGGACCGGCGTGGTGCCCGCCGAGACATAGTACGTGTGGGCCGTGTCCACCGTGAGGTTGTAGACCGCCGCCTGCTGGGTCCAGGACTGGACCGCTTCGAGTTGGACTCGGGTGCCGGTGCCCGTCTGGAGCCATTGGCCCGGCTTGAGGTCCTGGGCCTTCTGCCACTTCTTGAGGTCCGGGATCCAGAAGGGGTGGCCGTTGGTGGCGGTGATCGTGGCGGTTTCGTCGCCCTTGTCGCCGTCCGTGTCGACCGTGAGCTTGAAGAGGTGCTTGAGGCCCTTGCCCTCTATCGTCTGGGTGACCTTCTGGGACGAGGTCTTGCCCGTCGTCGGGTCGGTGGCGAGCACCTTGTCACCCACTTCGACCTTTTCGATCGGTTTACGGGTGCCGTCGGCCATCACCACCTCTGTGCCGGGCACAAAGCTCTGGGCGACGGCGGCCTGTGCGACCGAGCCCGCCGTCTCCGCGCAGCTGACCGCCGTCTCGATCTTGTCGATGACGTTCTCGGCCTTGTCGAGCTTTTCGGCCGCCTTCGCGATGTCGTCCGAGTACTTCGCGGTCTTCGCGACCATCCGGCCGGCCTTCGCCGCGCGGACCAGGCCCGCGCCCGCGCCGCCCAGGGCCAGGCCCGCCACCGTGGCGACGGCCCAGGCGCAGGCCTCCGCGTCGCCCTTGGTCACACAGTCCCTGATGTCGTTGAAGCCCGTGACCTCGCCGACGAAATTCGCGGCCGTCTTCAAGACCGCGGGAGCGGCGTCGATCGCGAATTCGACGGCGGTTGAGACGCTCTCGACAACGACGCCGGTCGCCGCGACCGCCAGGGCGCGCAGATCATTGACGGCCTTGCTGGCGTCCACGATGACATTGCGCGCGGCCGAGACCAGGATCGCCGGCAGATTCGGATTGGCCGTCACGATCGCCGCGGTCACGGCGATCATCGGTGCGGCAGCCGCCACGATATGCGGGATCGGATTGTGCTTGGCCGCGAACGCCGCCACCTGCTTGGCCTTGTGCGTGACGGCGGCTCTCGCCGCGCGGAACTGCCGTTGGGCCTCGGCCGCTTTCTCCCTGACCCATTGGGAAGACGAGTCGGCCGCCGAACTGAGTTTGTTGCCGGCCCATTTGGTGACACTCACCAGCGCGTTGACAGCCGTCTTCGCGCCCGACTTCCGGTAGACCCACGACAGGGCCTTACCGCCCAGGTCTATGGCCCGGCTGATCACGGAACGCGCACTGCGCACGGGGGCGCTGTTCCATACCGCGCCCGCGAACTTGAGGGCCGCGCGGCCGACCCTGGTAGTCTTGAGCTTGCTCTTGACTTTGTTCGCGACCCTCGAACACCAGCCGCAGCTCGGCCAGTTGCCGTCCGGGTCCGTGTAGTCCAGCGGCGCACCCGCGCCGTACGCATACCGGTTGGCGAGGATCGACGCGCCCGAGGCATAGGTGTACGCGTCCCGGGAGTCGAAGGTGCCCGTGCCCGGGTCGTACCAGCGCGCGCCCATGTTGACCTGGTCGGTCTCCGGGTCGGTCCAGTCGCCCTGGAAGCCCGCGTTGCCCGCCACCTCCTCGGAAGAGGCGGCGATCGTCTGACCGAACGGGTCGTACGCCGTCGACGAGGACAGCGACGACGACGCGCCGTTGGTGGGCGACATCCCGCCGACCAGATCACCGTGCTCGTCGGAGACGGTGAGCTGCGCCGCACCGCCCTCGGAGACCGACATGAGTTCGTCGGCGGCTCCGCGTCCATAGGTGGCCGAGTTGTCCTTGACCGGATCGGGCGCGAGTCCGGCGTACGTGAAGTCCACACCGTTGCGGTCGGCGACCCGGTCCAGCGCGTCGTAGGTGTACGAGGTCCCGGACTCGCCGGCCTTCGTCAGCCGGTCGAAGGCGTCGAAGGTGAACTCCTCCTCCAGCCCGGAGCTGGTGCGGGAGGTGAGTGTGCCGCGCGAGGAGTAGTCGTAGGTGTAGTCGCCGTCGGACAGCAGCCGGTTGCGCTCGTCGAACGTGGCGGTCTTGGCGCCGTTCTTGACGCGGTTGCCGCTGTCGTCCCAGTCGTACTCCGTGGTCGCGCCGTCCGCCGTCCAGGAGGTGAGCCGGCCGGCCTGGTCGTAGCCGTAGGTGTTCTTGCCCGCCTTGGCCGTTCCGGTGGTGGTCTTGCTGACGAGATGGTCGTTGGTGTCGTAGTCGTAGTCCGTGGCGGCGACCGGGGCACCGCCGCTGTTCTTCACCGTGTCGGTGTCGACACGGCCGAGCTTGTCGTAGGTGAAGGCGCGCGACTGCCCGGAGCCGTAGTCGACCCGCTCGACGGCACCGGAGCTGTCGTAGTCGTAGGTCTGCCGCACTCCGGTGAGCGGATCGTCGGCGGTGGCGAGCTGCTGCCGCGCGTAGGTGAAGGAGGCCGTTCCCGCGGCGTCGGTGCGCCCGGTGAGCAGACCGTCGTTGTTGTACTGGTACGAGGCCTCGCCCGACGGGCCCTCGGCCGTCAGCAGCAGACCGCGGTCGTTGTACTCGTACGCGTTGTCGCCCTTGGGCGAGGACGCCTTGATGAGGCGGCCCGCCGCGTCGTAGCCGAACCTCTTCTCGGCGGTGGCGACCTCGGCGCCCGCGCCGCTCTCGCGGATCAGCTGACCTGCCTTGTCGTACTCCCGTTCGCGTGTGACACCGCCCGGCGCGGTCACCTTCACCGGCTGACCGAGCGCGTCGTACGCCGTCGTCCAGGTGCGCTCGGCCGCTGACGGATCGCGAGCGGTGGACGGCTCGATGACGGACTCGGGCAGACCGAGCGTATTGACCGTGTAGACCGTCTTGTTGCCACGGCCGTCGGTGTAGCGCGTGCGGTTGCCGAGCGCGTCGTAGCCGAAGGACGTGGTGATCGACTTGGTGTCCGAGACCGGTTCCTTCTGGCTGGTCAGCCGGTCCAGCGCGTCGTACGAGTAGATCGTCTGGCGTCCCTGCGCGTCGGTCGCGGTGGTGAGATTGCCTGCCAGGTCGTAGCCGTAACCGACCTTGCGCAGCTCGCTGTTGGTGGCGTCCAGATCGGCGTCCTGGACGAGCTGGCCGAGCTCGTCGTAGAGCTTCGACGAGCTGCGTCCGAGGCCGTCGGTACGGCGCACCTCGCGGCCGGCGATGTCGTAGCCGAACTGGGTGAGCACACCGGCCGCGTCGGTCACCCGGGTGATCTGGCCGAGCGCGTCATAGCCGAACTGGCTGACCGCACCGCTCGGCGCGGTCTGCTTCACCACATTGCCGAGGTCGTCGTATTCGTTGCGGGTGGTGAACGCGCCCGGTACCGGCTTGCGTTCGATCTGGGTGGTGGTGAGCGGCCGGTCCATGTCGTCGTACGTGCTCTCGGCGCGGGCGCCGTTCGGATCGGTGACCGAGAGCACCTCGCCGGTGCGGGTGTAGGTGTACGACCACTTGGCGCGGTCGTCGCCGTTGCCCGTGGGCTCGTCCCTGACCATCAGACGGTTCTGCCGGTCGTACTCGTAGCGCGTCACCCGGCCCAGCGAGTCGGTCGACTCGGTCACATTGCCCAGCGCGTCATAGGCGTTGGTGACGGTCGGCGTGACGGGAGTGGACGTACCGGGCGCGATATAGCCCGGCGCGGTGGCGGAGACCACCCGGCCCAGCCGGTCGTATGTCGAGCGGTTGACGTTGCCGAGCGCGTCCATCGAGTCGGTCACGGCGCCGAAGGTGTCGTAGCCGGTGAAGGCGGTGGGCCGGGAGGCGGCCGGCGCGCTGCCGCCGGACTCGGTCATCACCTCGGGCGCGATCGTGGACGCCGGACGTCCCAGCTCGTCGTAGGTGTACTGGGTGGTCCGGCCGCCCGAGTCGGTCTGGGACGTGGTCAGACCGCGCTGGTCGTAGGTGTACTTCGTGGTGCGTGACTTGGTGCCGTTCTCGATGGTCTCCTGCGTGGCGTTGCCCGCGTCGTCGTAGATGTAGCTGACGGTCTCCGGATTGACGCTCACCGGCCACGGCACATTGGACGGCAGACCGCCGGAGGTCGTGGTCTTCACATTGCCGGCGAGGTCGTAGGTCACCGAGGTACGGCGGGCCACTCCGCTCGGATCGGTGACGGTCGACTGGGTACGGCCCACGGAGTCGTAGGTGTACTGCGTGACGAGCTTGCCGTTGCCGGAGGTCTCGGTGAGGACGTTGCCGGCGCCGTCGTACGTATTCTTCTCGATGACGACATCGCGCTTCGTGCCGTCCGGGTTGTGGAAGTCCTTGAGCGTGATGGACTTGACCAGGTCGTCGCCGAAGTACTCGTAGACCGCGGTGCGGCCCATCGAGTCGGTGTTACGGGCGACGCGGCCCCCCATGTCGTACGCGTACGACATCAGCACCGTGTAGTCGTCGTCGCCTCCGTCGTCCTCCCAGTCGCGCAGCCGCGTCTCGGCCGGCATGTTGCGGGCGGTGTAGGTGTACTCGAACTGGTTGCCGTTGGCATCGACCATCGAGGTCTTGTTGCCGAAGACGTCGTAGGTGTACGAGGTCTCGCCGCCCTCGGCGTCGGTCACCTTCTCGGGACGGCCGCGGTCGTCCAGCTCGAAGGCCATCACGCGCGTGGCGTCGCCGCCGAGCAGATCGCTGACCTCGGTGCGCACCACATTGCCGTCGGCGTCGTATGTCGTGAGCGTCTTCTGCTGATGCCTGGCCGTGGTGACCGCGTTGGTCGCGGCCGGATCGGTGACCGAGACCAGCCGGGAGAGCTTGTCGTAGCTGAAGGTCGTGGTGACACCGGTCGGCTGGGCGTCCGAGACGCTGGTCTCGGTGAGCTTGCGGCCCAGCGCGTCATAGGTGAACTTGGTGACCATACCGGACGGTTCGGTCAGCCACGCCAGGTCGCCGTTCTTGTAGTAGCGGTAGCGTGTGATCTTGCCGAGCGGATCGGTGGTGCTCAGCGGCAGACCGGTGGCGGTGTTGCCGCCGTCGACCGCGGGCTCCGAACCGTTCGTGTAGGCGTGCCGGACCGTGCCGCCGTCGGGAGAGGTCTGGAGAAGCAGCGAACCCTTGTCGTTGTACTGGTACTGGGTGCGGTAGCGGTTGTCCGTGGGTCCCGAGGAGCGGCCGTCGCGCGTCTCCGAGGCCTGGTCGGCCCGCAGGTCGAAGTCGCCCGTCGGCACCGGATAGGTGGTGTACGACGTCTGGCAGTCGTCCTTGGTCCGGCAGGTCCTGCGGCTGGTCACATTGCCGCGGTCGTCGTAGCCCAGCGTGACGGTGTCACCGTTCTCGCTGGTGATCTCGTCCTGGTAGCCCTTGTCGTTGTAGCCGAACGTACGGATGGCCACACCGTCGACCGGATGCCGGATGAAGTCCGGCTCACTGCCGCCGTCACCGGGCGGATTGGTGCAGAAGGCGGGATCGCCCGGATCGGGCTGGGTGCAGATCTCGTCCGGCGGTTCGGGCGAGTCCGAGGGCGACGGAATGGCGGGCTCACGGGCGCCCAGCGCCATCGGCTCGCCGTAGCGGAGCATCTGGCCGGTCAGTCCGTCGTACTCGTAGAAGTACGGCGCGTCCATCGGGTCATGGACCTCGATGGTGCGGCGCAGGTCCCGGTCGTCGCCGAAGACCGCGGGCGAGCCGATCTTCCAGGTGCCGCCGTTGCGGTCGGTGTACTCCTCGACACGGTCGCGCGAGGTGTCGTACCGGACCTCGGAGGCGGTGCGGCCGGAGGGCAGTGTCGTGGAGGTCAGCAGATCGGCGGTGCGTCCGCCCTCGCGGAAGTGTCCCGCGACCACGGCCGAGCCCAGCGGATGGTGGTAGACGGCCACATCGTCGAGCGTGCCGACGAAGGACTTGGCGGCGGTGGAACCCCAGCCGGGCCAGGAGGCCGGAGTGACCGTACGGGCGGCGCCGATCTGGTTGTACGTCAGATCGTTCTGCGCGAGCTGCTTGCCGCTCAGCGTGCCGGAGAGCTTGCCGTCCAGATAGAGGCTCTGGGTGGAGCCGGAGACGGAGAGCACGGCGTGATGCCAGTTGCCGTCGTTGACGTTCTTGGTGATGTCGGTGATCGGCTCCACGGTGCCGGTGGCGAACTGGCCGCGCAGCTTTCCGTCCGTACCGACGTAGAGCAGCGGGCCGCCGGCGGTCGGCGCGGTGCCCCAGGCCTTGTTCTGGTAGCCGACGAGCGGGCCGCCGACGCCGGCCGCGAAGGTCTTGAACCACACCTCGACCGCCGCGTCACGGCTCTTCTTGAGCGTGCCGGAGGGCAGGTCGACACGGGAGCTGGTGCCGCTGAAGGTGGCCGCCGTACCGGGATCGCCGGTGATACCGCCCTGCGCGCCGAGCGTGACATCGGTGTAGGTGCCGCGGTCCTTGCCGAGATTGACCTCGACGGCGCTGTTCGCCGCCGTACCCTCGTCCTCGCCGAGCCGCCAGTACGACTCGGGACGGGCGTCGAGCACGGTGGAGCGG
>NZ_FMDK01000242.1 GCF_900091995.1 Streptomyces sp. MnatMP-M17 | reverse complement strand
CCCCCCCGGCCGCGGCCTCCAGCTTGGCGGTGGCGCGCAGCAGCGCCTGCCGGTCGCCCTCCCGCAGCCCGGGCAGAGTCGTGACGGCGCGGGCCGCGACGAGCAGCGCCGTCGCCTCGTCGGCGGCGAGCCGCAGCGGTTCGGCGACATCGTCCGGGTTGTGCCACCAGATCCGGTCGCCGTCGGTGTCGATGTCGAGCAGATCGCCGCCGCGGAAGCTGGTCCCGCACATGGGAAGGACATCGAGATCGGAGATCAGCTCGTCCTCGCTGATCCCGAACGCGCGGGCCACATCGCTGACATGGGCGCCGGGGCGCTCCCGCAGATAGGTCACCAGCGAGAGCATCCGCCGGGTCTGGTCGATGGCGTTGGCTGCCATGGTTGTCCGAGTCCCTCTCAGCCCTTGGCCACGGCGCGCAGCCGCTCGACCACATCGGCCCGCAGATCGGCGGGTTCCAGTACGACCACGTCGGGGCCGAACTCCACCAGCCAGGCGTCCAGGCCGTGTCCGTACGGGACCTCCAGCTCGTCCCAGCCGTCGCCCAGTTCCCGGGACGACAGCGCCCGGGAGCGCAGCGGATAGCCGCAGCCGGAGCGCAGTCTGATCAGCGCGGAGCGGGTCGCGGTCTCTCCCGCCCAGCTCTCCACGGTCTCCCGTACGGTCACCACATCGGGCACCGGCGCGGTGAACACACCGCTGCGGGAGCGGACCTTGCCGGTGATCCGGGAGAGCCGGAAGACGCGCTCGGCGCCTCGGTCGCGGTCCCAGCCGGCCAGATACCAGTGGCCGCGCCAGCACTCCAGCGTCCAGGGCTCGACCTGACGCTGCTCGGGGCGGGCCGCGTTGGCCTTGCGGTAGTCGAAGATGACGGGCCGACGGTCGCGGCAGGCGAGCATGAGCGGTTCGAAGGCGGCCTCATGGACCGGGATCCGCGGTTCGAGCGCGCTGTGGTGCGCCTCGTACGCGTCCTCAGCCTCCGGCATTCCGGCGGCGCGCAGCTTCTGGAGGGCGCCGCTCGCCGCGCCCGCGAGCCGGGCCTGCTGCCAGACCTTGGCCGCGAGTCCGAGGGCCGCGGCCTCCTCGGCGTCAAGGGTGATCGCGGGCAGCCGGTTGCTGTCGCGCCGGGCGAGATAGCCGGTTTCACCGTCGAGATTCTCCACCGTCTCGATGACCAGGCCGAGTTCGCGCAGATCTTCCTTGTCCCGCTCGAACATCCGGTTGAAGGAATCGTCGGTGCCCGCCTCCAGATAGGCCTCGATGGAGCCCCGCAGCTCGCGCTTGCTGAGCGGACGCCGGGTCCCGAGCAGACACAGCGCCAGATTCATCAGTCGCTCGGCCTTGGCAATGGCCATCGACGCCTTGCACCCCTTTTGATCGTTGCGGCCTCCGCTCGTTGACCGTACCGCCCCGGGGTGTCGGGACAAAAGCCGAGGGCCCATGCGGACGGCACGGGCCCTCGGGTCTTCGTCCTGACGGGATCAGACCGGGTTCAGACCGGATCAGACAGAGACCAGATCGCAGACGAAGATCAGCGTCTCGCCCGGGGCGATGGTGCCACCACCGGCGCCACGGTCGCCGTAGGCGAGGTGCGCGGGGATGGTGAGCTGACGACGGCCGCCGACCTTCATGCCCTGGACGCCCTGGTCCCAGCCCTTGATGACCTGGCCGGCGCCGAGCTGGAACTGGAGCGGCGTGCCGCGGTTCCAGGACGCGTCGAACTCCTCGCCGGTGGAGAAGGCCACACCCACATAGTGGACGGAGACGGTGTCGCCCGCCTTGGCCACCGGGCCGTCGCCCTCCGTGATGTCCTTGATCTCCAGATCGGCCGGCGGCTCGCCACCCGGGAAGTCGATCTCGGGCTTCTCGATGCTCACTGAACTGCTCCTCTAAATGATGAACGGGGCAACCGGGACAGTCTTACACCTTCGCCAGGATGTCCACCGCGAACACCAGTGTGGAGTTCTTCGGGATGCCCTGCTGCTCCTGGTCGCCGAAGGCCTGGTCCGGCGGGATCACGATCAGGACCCTGCTGCCCACCTTCTTGCCGACGATCCCCGACTTGAGGCCCTTCAGCGTCAGTTGGGGCAGCGGGAAGGTCGTGGTGCGGCCCGTCTGGTACGTACTGTCGAACCCCTTGCGGTTCTTCCACAGATACGCCGTGTAGTTCAGCACGACCGTGTCCGAGTCCTTGACGACCGGGCCGTCGCTCTCCAGGACATAGGTGGAGACCAGTTCCTTGGGCGGATCGGTCTTCGGGATCGTGACCGTCGGCTCCTTGCCGTCGTCGTTCGTCCCGACCTTCGGCAGATCGATGTTGTCCTGTGCCACCGCGGTGCCCTTGGCGGAGACCGGGACCTGGGTCGCCTTCAGAATGTCCACGACGAAGACCAGTGTGGCGTTGGGCTTGATGCCGTCCTGGCCCTGCGCTCCGTAACCGAGCTCCGGCGGAATGCCGAGCTGGACGCGGCTGCCGACCTTCTGGCCCTCCAGGCCCTGGTCCCAGCCCTTGATGACCATGCCGGCGCCCAGCGTCAGATCGAAGGGCTGCTTGCGGTCGAAGCTGTTGTCGAACGGCTTGTCGGAGTCCCAGCTCTGACCCAGGTAATTGACCTGGATCGCGTCACCCTTTTTGACCGTGGGACCGTCACCCTTGCTGATGACGTCGACCTTGAGCTCCTTGGGCGGAGTTCCCTCGCCCTTGGCGAGGGTCGGCTTCTCACCGAACTTGGTACCCGCGGTGATCGCGGGAAGTCCGTTCTTGGACGGGGCGGAATCGGAGCCTCCGTCATCGCCGCACGCCGCTGTCGACAACAGCAGCAAGGGGACGACGATCAGGCCGGCAAGTCGGCGCACGTATTCCTCAGATCTCAGACGGCACGGTAGTTGCACGACACTCTAGGGGGTGTCCCGGACATGGCACGGGCCCTGCACGCGTACGTACAGGGCCCGGCGTATTGCGTCGAAGCGTCGCCCAGCACTACATACCGGCGATCAGCTTCTCCACGCGGTCGTCCACGGAACGGAACGGGTCCTTGCAGAGCACCGTGCGCTGTGCCTGGTCGTTGAGCTTGAGATGCACCCAGTCGACGGTGAAGTCCCGGCGCTGCTCCTGCGCCCGGCGGATGAAGTCGCCGCGCAGCCGCGCCCTGGTGGTCTGCGGAGGCACGGACTTGCCCTCGAAGATCTTCAGGTCGTTGCAGATCCGGGCGGCCTGGCCCCGCTTCTCCAGCAGGTAGTAGAGGCCGCGGCGGCGGTGGATGTCGTGGTAGGCGAGATCTATCTGGGCGACCCGCGGGTGCGACATCGTCATATTGTGCTTGGCCCGGTACCGCTCGATGAGCTGGTACTTCATCACCCAGTCGATCTCGGTGGAGATACGGTCGAGGTCCTCCTCCTCGATCGCGTCCAGCGTGCGGCCCCAGAGTTCGAGCACCTGCTCGACCGTGCCGGTGCGGATACCCCGGCGCTCCACGAAGTCCACGGCCTTCTCGTAGTACTCCCGCTGAACCTCCAGCGCGGAGGCCTCCCGGCCGCTGGCCAGCCGCACCTTGCGCTGGCCGGTGAGGTCATGACTGACCTCGCGGATCGCCCGGATCGGGTTCTCCAGGGTGAGATCGCGCATCACCGTGCCCGCCTCGATCATGCGCAGCACGAGATCGGTGGCGCCGACCTTGAGCAGCATGGTCGTCTCGGACATGTTCGAGTCGCCGACGATGACATGGAGCCTGCGGTAGCGCTCCGCGTCCGCGTGCGGTTCGTCGCGGGTGTTGATGATCGGACGGGAGCGGGTGGTGGCGGAGCTGACGCCCTCCCAGATGTGCTCGGCGCGCTGGCTGACGCAGTAGACCGCGCCACGAGGCGTCTGGAGCACCTTGCCCGCGCCGCAGAGGAGCTGCCTGGTGACGAGGAAGGGGATGAGGATGTCCGCGAGCCGGGAGAACTCTCCATGGCGGGCGACGAGATAGTTCTCGTGGCAGCCGTAGGAGTTTCCCGCCGAGTCGGTGTTGTTCTTGAAGAGATAGACGTCGCCCGCGATTCCCTCCTCGTGCAGGCGGCGTTCGGCGTCGACGAGCAGGCCTTCGAGAATGCGCTCGCCCGCCTTGTCGTGGGTGACCAGTTCGGTCACGTTGTCGCATTCGGGAGTTGCGTATTCCGGATGCGAACCCACGTCGAGGTAGAGACGGGCGCCGTTCCGCAGGAAGACATTGCTGCTGCGGCCCCATGAGACAACACGGCGGAAGAGGTAGCGCGCCACTTCGTCAGGTGACAGTCGGCGCTGTCCCCTGAACGTGCACGTGACGCCGTACTCGTTCTCCAGCCCGAAAATGCGGCGGTCCATGTCTGAACATTACGCCTGATGACCAGAGCTGAAACCGGGTTCGGCCGCTCCGCCTTGATCTGTTTCCGTCCGGATGGTGGCATCGGCACCTCGGCCGGGAGCCGCGAGGACCCGCTGTGTGGCCAGCAGTACCAGCAGCGCGGCGACACCCGCGGCCCCGGCGACCGCGAAGCTCGCGGAGGTGCCGCCCAGCTCCACGGCGGGCCCGGCAGCGGCCGTACCGAGCGCGGAACCGACACCGATCGTGGTGACGAGCCAGGAGAACGCCTCGGTGACAGTGCCGCGCGGCGCGTGCCGGTCGACGACGATGAAGGCACAGGCGATCGCGGGCGCGAGGAAGATCCCGGCGACGGCGGCCAGCCCGGTCATCGCGAGCACACCGGGTGTGAGTGTCAGCGGCAGATAGCAGAGGGCCAGCAGGGCGACGATGGTACGCAGCCGCCGCTCCGGAGCGCCGGTCCACTCCCTGGCCCCGTACACCGAGCCGCCCACCAGCGCGCCGAGGCCGAGCGCGGCCATCAGCCAGCCGTAGACGGACTCCCGGCCCTGGTCGTCGGCGTAGGCGATGCCCGCGACGGTGATCGAGCCCAGGGCTATCCCGACGAAGAGGAACGCGCCCAGCAGGGCCAGCAGGCCCGGTGAGCGCAGGGCGCCGAGCCAGTGCGCCTCGCGCGGCGCGGAGCGCCAGGCGCGGGACGGCGCGGAGAGGACGACGGAGAGCGCGCCGAGCACGCCGATCGCGTTGATGACCAGCAGCGCGGTGGCCGGCGACCAGAGCGCGACCAGCAGAGTGACGAGCAGCGGGCCGACGGTGAACATGATCTCCTGCGCCACAGCATCCATGGCGTACGCCCGGTGCACCCGCTCCTCACCGCCGAGGACATGGGGCCACAGCGCCCGCAGCCCGCCCTCCAGCGGCGGTGTGAACAGTCCCGCGACCGCGACGGCACCGTAGGCGAGCAGTGGGGAGCCGGTCCCGGCGACGACGAGCAGCACGGCGCCGAGGGCGGAGACGACGGCGGCGGGAAGCTGCACCCGGGGCTGGCCGTACAGATCCACGGCCCGGCCGAGCAGCGGCTGTCCGACGGCGTTGGCGACGCCGTACACCGCGGCGAGCGCGCCGGCGAGGCTGTAGCTGCCTCCGCCGTCCCGGACGAGCAGCACGACGGCGATCGGGCCCGTGGCGTTCGGCAGCCGGCCCACGAGTGTGCCGGCGAGCAGCCGCGCTGCGTGCGGCGCCTTGAGGATGTCCACGTAGCCGGTGGCCATGTGCCGTCCCTTCCCTCGCCCGGCCCGGCCGGGGTTTTACGTATAACGTCGCCGTCATACGTACCATGTGGCCAGTCCGCGGGTCCACTGCCCGGCGCCGAGGCGGACAGGAACCGCCGGACGAGCGCGACGGAGCACGGTAGCCATGACAGAGCAGCCCGCCAGGCCCACCAGCAGGGATGTGGCGCGGACCGCGGGTGTGTCCCAGGCCACGGTCTCGCTGGTCCTCGGGGACAAATGGCGGGGCAGGGTCTCGGAGCGGACCGCCGGGCTCGTACGGGACGCGGCGCACGCGCTCGGCTACCGGCCCAATCTCGCGGCCCGCAATCTCCGTCTCGGGACGACCAGGACCGCGCTCCTGGTCGTACCCGCGCTCACCAACGAGTTCTTCGCCCGGGTCTACACCGGCGCGGCCGAGGTCGCCGCCGAGCACGGCTTCGGAGTGGTCCTCTACCCATCACCCGCCGGCGTGGGGCCCGCACGGGATCCCTTCGCCTCGGCGCGGGCCGCGCTGGACGGAGTGATCGCCTCCTCGATGGCGACGGAGGCGCTGGACGCGATCCGGGGCGCGGATCTGCCGCTGGTGATGCTCGACAGCGATCCGGCGGGCCCCGGTGCCGCCGCCCGGGTGAATCTCGACATCGCCGGCGGCATCCGTCAGGTGACCGGACATCTGCTCGGTCTCGGCCACCGGCGCCTGCTCCATCTCGCCTCCTCGGTCGCCTCATGGACCTTCGACGTACGCGCCGAGGCCCTGGCCGGCGCGGTACGGGGAGTGCCGGACGCGGTCGTACGGACGGTGTCGGCGCCGCTGGAGGTCGGCGCCGCGCGGGAGGCCGTCGAGCACGCCCTCGCCGCTCCGGGTCCTCGGCCCACGGCGCTGATCTGCGACGGCGACATCCTGGCCGCAGGGGCCTACAAGGCGCTTCGGCGCCTCGGTCTGCGGGTGCCGGAGGACATCTCGGTCACCGGCTTCGACGATCTGGCGCTCGCGACGGCGATCGAGCCGGAACTGACCACGGTGAGCCTCCCGGCCGAGCAGGTCGGCGAGCGGGGCATGACGGCCCTGCTGGCGGTCCTGGACGGCCGGCGCCCGGAACCGGGCGATCTGCCGGTCTCCCTGGTCGTCCGGGCCTCCACCGCGCCACCGCCCTCCGACGCCTGACCTGCCTGTGCCCCGGGCCGCGTGGGCGGGCCGGGGCACAGGCAGGGCTGATCCGTGCCCCGGGCCGCGTGGGCGGGCCGGGGCACAGGCAGGGCTGATCCGTTCGGGGTCCGGTCCAGGTCGAGGCCGATCCGGGGATCCGGGTCGGCTACTCGGTGCTGTCCGGCTTCGCGGTGTCCTTCTTGCCGTTGTCCTCGGACGTGTCCGCCGACGGAGAGGCGGCGGAGTCCGGCTCTTCCGTGTCCGAGGGCGCGTCCGTCGGCGTGGAGGCCGCGCCGTCCGCGTCCAGCAGCCGGGAGAGCTGACGTCCGACGATCCGCTTGAACTTGCGCTGCTGCGGTCGCGTACGGTCCAGGACCGCCACTTCCAGCCGCTCCGCCGGAATCTCCCGCTCACCGCCGTTGGTGTCCCTGGACAGCGCCTGGACGGCCAGCTTCAGCGCCTCCGCGAGCGACATGCCCTCGCGGTGCCGCTGGTCCAGATACGTACTGATCTGCTCCGAGCTGCCGCCCACCGCGACCGAGCCGTGCTCGTCCACGATCGATCCGTCGTGCGGCAGCCGGTAGATCTGGTCGCCGTCCGGTGTCGCGCCCACCTCGGCGACGACCAGCTCGACCTCATAGGGCTTCTCACCGGCGCTGGAGAAGATCGTGCCGAGCGTCTGCGCGTAGACATTGGCGAGACCACGGGCGGTGACATCGTCGCGGTCATAGGTGTATCCGCGCAGATCGGCGTAGCGGACACCGCCGATCCGGAGATTCTCGTACTCGTTGTACTTGCCGGCCGCCGCGAAACCGATCCGGTCGTAGATCTCGCTGAACTTGTGCAGCGCGCGGGACGGGTTCTCGCCGACGAAGACGATGCCGTCGGCGTACTGAAGCACAACCAGGCTGCGACCACGGGCGATGCCCTTGCGCGCGTACTCCGCCCGGTCGGCCATGGCCTGCTGGGGTGAGACATAGAACGGCGTCGACACCGGCTATCCGTCCCTTTCTGTCAGTGGCATGTTTATTCAGAAGAGGGCGGCATCAGAGCAGCGCGGCGCGCGGGCCGTCGGGCTGCTCCAGCCGGCGCTCGAGGATCGAACGGGCGATCTCCGAGGACTCCTCGTCCGTCAGCTTCCGGAAGCCCTCGTCCGTGATGATCGTGACGATCGGATAGATCCGTCGCGCCACATCGGGGCCGCCCGTCGCCGAGTCGTCGTCCGCCGCGTCGTACAGCGCCTGGACGACCAGGGTGATGGCCTGCTGTTCCGTCAGGTCCTCGCGGTAGAGCTTCTTCATCGCTCCACGGGCGAAGATCGAGCCGGAGCCGGTGGACGCGAAGCCCGACTCCTCGGACCGGCCGCCCGTCACGTCGTACGAGAAGATGCGGCCCTTGCCGCGGTCCACGTCCCAGCCGGCGAAGAGCGGGACCACGGCCAGGCCCTGCATGGCCATGGCGAGATTGCTTCGGATCATCGTGGAGAGCCGGTTGGCCTTGCCCTCCAGGGAGAGCTGGGCGCCTTCGACCTTCTCGAAGTGCTCCAGTTCGAGCTGGAAGAGCTTGACCATCTCCACCGCGAGACCGGCGGTGCCGGCGATACCCACGGCCGAGTACTCGTCGGCCGGGAAGACCTTCTCGATGTCGCGCTGCGCGATCATGTTCCCCATGGTCGCCCGCCGGTCACCGGCGAGCACCACGCCACCGGGAAAGGTAGTCGCGACGATCGTCGTACCGTGCGGCGCCTCGATGGCGCCCTGCAACGGCGGCAGCGAACGCTTGCCGGGCAGCATGTCCGGCGAGTGGTGGGACAGGAAGTCCATGAACGAGGACGAGCCGGGCGTCAGGAAGGCTGCCGGCAGACGCCCGGTGCTACGAGGGTTGGCTTCCACACGTTTCCTTCCGGATGGGCGGCGGCCCGCCGCTCGGGCCGGGCCGAT